>CACVAQ010000020.1:11987-26169 GCA_902727865.1 uncultured Aureispira sp.
AACAACAAAGAACTATAACAACAACAAAGAACGCCTTTCGAAATATTTCGAAAGGCGTTCTTCTATTTTATTCTATTGCTATTCTAAGACTTAGAAAGTAGGACAACCTAAACGGCGACCTTTTCTGTTACAAAGCGTCCATACATAAGAGAATTCAAATCCACCATTCCCATTACTCGCTGCCATCAATGGAGAGATATTAATATCATAACTCAAACCAATATGAGAGCTACCAAAACGCAATCGAATTAAAGCTACAATTGCATCTGCTCCAAAACCAGCCGTTTCTGCATCATCTAAAACTCGGTTTGCGCCACGTACATAAGCACCTACCGTAAATGCTTGACTAGAGCTTGCTTTTTTGCTAAAGTCAAATTTAACACCAGTACCAACATTCAATTGAGTTGACGGTCCTTGAACCATCAATGCAAAATTAGGTACAATTGCTAAACGACGCGCTACTCGTGCTTCTCCTCCACCATGAATTGTAAATCTAGTGTACAACAGCTCAGAACCTGGGTTCATGAATGACAAATTAGCTTTGGTTAAATGCTGAAATCCAATTCCTGCATAAACATTACTTTCGTTGTCTTTGTCTAAAGCACTAAACCATAAAAGACCAGCGCTAATATCTGCAACAGACAAACTTCTGCTATAAACACTTTCATTAGTTGGTAAAGAACCATTATATCTTGTTCCATCCCAATTCGATCCCCAACGCAATTCATCAAGACGAATGCTACGTTGTGTGAATCCTACTTGACCACCAGCAACTAAAAAATGCTCATTGGCACGTCGTCCTCCTATTTTCTTCATATAAGAACCAGAAACACTAGCTTGTACAGCCGTAAATGACGAAGCGCCTGCTCTGTCTACCCAAACGGATAATCCAGCACCGACAAAATCATTAGTTCCTGCTTCAAATTTACCCTCAACTCCAAGACCAAAAGTATTAAAGGCATTCTCGCCTGCCACACTAGCCCATTGGTTTCTATAAATAGCAGACACACGCATTTGGCAACTCATCACGCCTGTTGTAGCAGGGTTCAAAGTCAAATTAGACACATAAAACTGTGAAAAATGAATGTCCTGGGCTTGTATAGCATTAAGATTAGCAACTAATGCTACAACAATAAATGTAAAAAATTTCCCTAATTTCATAATCTTTAGATTTTGATTCTTCTCCTTTTGGGAAGGCAAGTTGTTTTAACAAACCTGCAATTTATTTTGATTTACTTACTGCTCAATATAAATGAGCCTTACTATGATAATGGTAATACTTTTAGAAACTATTTTTTATTAAAACGCTAGTTTCCATCCTATAAAAATAAGGAGCTGCCGAACTTTCGACAGCTCCTATTGTATTTATTATCTGACTAAAGTTACATCACCTTTGCGAATCACTGTCTCACCATTGGTTAGCTCAACCTCAACAAAGTAAACAAATACTGCTGGGTTCATTGCTTTTCCTCTGAAAGTACCATCCCAACCATTGTTAGGATCAATACTATTTGGTGCGAAGTCTTCTCCCATATGAACTAACTCACCCCATCTGTCAAAGACCATCAATGATTTAACTCTGCTCACATCATTTGAACCATAAACCGTAAAGATGTCGTTCGTACCGTCACCGTTTGGTGAGAAGGCATTTGGAACATATACGGTTTGTTCTTGATTCACTTCGATGGTTACAATTGAGCTATCACCACAACCGTTGTTCAACGATAAGACAAATTGCATATCTGTAAAGAAGGTATCAGGAGTATATCCTTCAAGAGCTGTTGCTCCTGTGAATACGACATCCATAATTCCTGTGTTCGGGTCTAATTTCGACCAAGTAACTAATGAACTATCAATTCCTAAACTATTAACTGTTCCGTAAAGATCTACAGTCTCTCCCATATTAATGGTCTGATCCATAAACGCTGTTACGATGTAGTTAATTGTATCGCGGATAATAATGTTTTCCGTAGAATCAATACATCCGTTCACATCTTGCGTATAAATTGTGTAGACACCTGCTGCTAAACCTTGTGATAAGATCGCATCTGAACCGTACGGTCCGATTGCACCAAATGAATACAAGTATGGTGCAGTTCCACCGACAACCGAGTCAATACTTACAACTCCATCGCTATTTCCTGCACAACTTATAGTATTACCAGTATAAGCACCGATTACAGGTTGTGAAGGTTGAGATACAAATACAGTATCAGAACTCATACATCCTACAGAATCGGTAATCATTACGATAACTGCCATAGAATCCATGCCCATTGTATTTATGTCATTAACAAAGCTTGTTGTTGCTCCATTATTCCATGCGTACGTTACTGCGCTAGAATCTCTACCATCTACTGTTGCTGTTACTGCTCCATCATTTCCTTCGAAACAACTCACATCTTGTACTAAGTTTGCTGTTACACTCAATGTATCTGGACGATCCAAGTAAGCTGGGAAAGTGTCCGTACAAAGATTTGCATCCGTTACAATTACAAAGTAAGTAAATGCCGTATCGATTGTTCCGTTTCCGTCTACATCAAATACGTTACCTGCTAAGCCTGTCGCCGTTTGGTTTACATTAAAGACAATTCCATTTTGATCAGAGAACCATTGATAAGTAAATCCACCCGATGGGCTTGTAGCCAAGGCTGTTGCTGTTCCGTCAGCATCTAAGTAACAAGTTTCATTCGTCGTCGTCGTCGTTCCAGTAATATCACTGTTACTACCCAAATCAATTGTTTCTACATCAATACAAGATATGTTGTTTGTATCTCTGATAACAATTTGGTAGCTACCGCTTGCCAAGTTAGTAAAGGTAAATGGATTCGATCCTCTAGAGAAGGTAGTACCTCCATCTAATGAGAATTCATACGCTCCCGTAATACCATCTAGTATAGAAGGTCCACCTGATCCTGTCAATGTGATTACTCCCGAAGAATCTCCACAAGTTGCAGGGATTACATTGGTAGCCGTTACTAAAATTGCTGCTGGTGCTAATACAGTTGTGCTAGCTGTTTGTGTACATCCTGCTGCATCTAAAACAGTCATCGTGTACGTTCCTGCTGCTACATTCAACAAGGTATCCGTTCCTGCAATAGGTCCAGAAGGTCCTGTCCAAGATACAGTGTATCCGAATCCAGTTACAAATGGAGTACCACCCGTTACTGCTGCTGTTACTTGCCCATCTATTAAAGAAGAACAAGAGATATTAACAGAATCCAAATCAATTGCTATCAAGCTTGCATTTCCAATAGTTACAGAGATTGTATCTCCACATCCATTTGCATCAATTGCGTAAACATCATATGTTCCTGCAGATAAAGTAGTAAAGATACCTGTTGTATTGGTTCCTGCTGCTCCAAGACTCATGCTATAAGTGTACCCTGGAGTTCCACCTGTTGCTGTCACTTGAATGGCACCAGTTGCCGTTCCATTACATCCAACATTTACAATCGTATCTGTTGATAAAGTTACTGCTGTTGGTTCTACAACCGTTACAGAAACAACTTCTATACAGTTAGAAACTGTATCCGTAATTGTTACAAAGTAAGTACCTGCTCCTAAACCTGTAGCGGTACTTGTTGGTTGACTTCCTGCGTTAGCATCCCACAAGTATGTGAAGAAGACACCTCCAACAGTACCACCTGTTGCCGTTACTGTTGCTGTTGCATCAGTAGCTCCATTACAACTGATTTGTTGTCCGTTGTATGGTGTTAATACATTTGTAGTTGCTACGATTGGTGCCCCTTGTCCAACAGTTACGATCTGTTGTACTGGACCACATCCGTTTGCATCTTGTACATAGATCACATAAGTACCAGCAGTCAAGTTTGACCAAGTACTATCTGTTCCAAAGACGCTAGGTCCTGTTCCTGTACTATCAATTGCGTACGTGTATGTTCCTGTTCCTCCTGTTGGAATTGCAGCAACTCCGCCACCCGTTGCACCCGTACATCCTGCAGAATCTGTTGTTGCAGTCATGGTTAATGGTGTTGGTTGTGTCAAAGTCATACAAGTATCAACTGCACATCCGTTAGCATCCGTCACTGTCACACAGTAAGTTCCTGCTCTTAGGTTGGTTGCAACTGCTGTAGTTTGAGCTCCTGAGTTCACACTCCATAAGTAGCTGATTGGTGTTGTTCCACCAGTATGTACTACTGTCAACTCTCCATCTGCTGCTCCAAAGCAAGAGATATCAAATCCGTTGTAGTTACTTGTTGCCCCACTTGTAGCTAAAATAGTTACAGATGAAGGCTCGAAGATCAAGGTATCAAGAACTGCAGTACATCCGTTTGCATCTGAAATTGTTACAGAATAAGAAGTACCCGTTAAAGAACCTGCCAAGTTAGTGAAGACACCGTTTGTTACAGGTCCATTTCCGATATCATAAGTATATGACCCAGCTCCTGTTCCAGAAGTTGCCGTTACAACGATCACTCCATTGTCATCACCTGCACAAGTTTCAGGAGTTACTTGCGTAAATACTCCAGCCAACTGTGTTGGTGTTGTTAAGATAACTGAATCTACATTTGTACATCCGTTTGCGTCTGTTACAGTTACTGTATAGACTGTATTTGCACACAATCCTGTAACAGCAGCTGTAGTTGCACCACCTACTGACCATTGGTAAGTGTACGTTCCTGCTGCACTAGCAGTACCTCCAGTTGGTGTCGCTACTGCTGTACCATCACATGTTCCGAAACAAGACACATTAAATTGAATGTTAGATCCTGTTGGGTAGAATGAAGTTACAGCTGCATTTGCCACTACTGGTGTAGGCTGTACTAAGAATACTGTTCGACTAATAATACATCCTTGAGCATCTCTTACATACACTGTATATCCACCAGCACATAAGCCAGAGAAGATACCTGATGTTTGATAATTCACACCATCAATAGAGAACTCATATCCAGGCGTACCGTCTAAAGCACTCAACTCAATCACACCATCACATTGTCCAGTACAAGTAGGATTACGTAGTGTATCTACTGTCAAGATCAATTCTGCTGGTTGTGTGATAATTTGATTTGTCATTGAGAAAATACATCCATTCGCATCTTGAATGTTTATGGTGTAGTTCTGAGCAGATAATCCATTAAAGATTCTAGTTGTATCGAAAGAACCTCCGTTGAAGCTATACAAGTATGGTGTTGTTCCACCAACTCCTGTTACTGCAATCATTCCATCTGCACCACCGAAACAGCTAACCATAATCAAGCTATCTGCCAAGCCTTGTAATTGAGTCGGCTCGTTGATATTGATACAAGTTGTTGTTTCACATCCATTGTTATCTCTTACGATAACACAGTATCCAGCTCCAATCATGTTCGCTGGTAAGTTCGTGTATTGTACGGTATTGGTGAAAGTAATACCTCCATCAAATGAGTACATATATGGTCCAACTCCTCCATTCGCAGCTACTGTGAATGATCCTGTAGGTTGACCGAAACAAGCAACGTGTACTGTATCGGTAACATTCAAGATTAAGCTATCTGCTGGGGTAACAACGACACTGTCTATAGCCGTACAACCTAAGTTGTCTGTTACTGTAACAAAGTACGTTCCTCCCATCAAGCCAGTTGCTACTTGTGTCGTTTGAACTGGTGTTGTTGACCATTGATAATTATAAGTTGCTTGACCACCTGTCACATTCACTCTAGCGACACCATCCGCACTGCTAAAGCAGCTTGTTTGTGCACCATTAAAGTTCGATGTAACAAAGGTTGCTGTTTGCAACTGTATTGTTTGATTGATAGTAACACATTCTATGATACTACAACCATTTGTATCTCTTACGGTGATACAGTACGTTCCTGCTGTCAAGTCTGTAAATAGACCAGTTAGGTTCGTTGTTGTACCTAGCGTATAAGTATATACTGGTGTTCCGCCGTTTGCTGTCATTTGGATAGATCCAGTTGAATCTCCAAAACAGTTCACATCTACTTGAGTACTTGTAGCAGCCAATTGTAGTGGCTCAACAAGAACTACTGTATCTACAGCGATACAACCATTTTGATCTGTAATACTTACGGTATGTAATCCAGTACATAAGTCTGTAGCTGTAAAGGTAGTTTGTCCTCCTGCACTTGAACTCCATAAGAAGTTATAAGTACTTCCAGGTACTCCACCAATTCCTACAGCTGTTGCTGCACCATCACAGGCTCCTGCACAACTAATTACTGATCCATTTTGATATAGAGAAGTAGCAGTTGCTGTTGCAATCAATTGTGTTGGAGAAGAGATAATGAATGGAACAGAAACTGTACATCCATTTGCATCTGTAATTAGTCCAGTGTATCCAGCTGCAACCAAACCATTGACGGTTGCTGATGTGTTCACTGTTGTCACAGAATTTCCTCCAGCACTATAAGTATAAGGTGCTGTTCCTCCCGTTACGGTAAAGCTTGCAGCTCCTGTAGAATCTCCAAAACATAACGCATCTACTGTATTGGTCACGACTCCTGTCAATTGAGCAGGGTTTGTGATCGTTACAACAGAAGAAGCAGTACATCCTAATGAGTCGGTAATTAATACAGAGTAAGTCCCCGCACACATTCCTGTTACAGTTTGTGTTACTTGCGTTGTTCCTGACCAACTGTAAGAGTAAGGTGCTGTTCCACCGCTAGGTGTTGCAGTCAAAATACCATCACAAGCTCCGAAACAGCTTACATCTTGTCCATTGTAATTCGATGTTACACTAACCGTTGTTGTTGGCAATGCCGCAGGCTCTGTGATTGTTACTCCTACTGTTGTTAAACAGAAGTTTAAGTCTGTAACGGTTACAGTATACGTTCCTACTGCTAGGTTACAGAACAATCCATTATTTGCTTGCGTTACACCAGCTTGAATAGCGTAAGTGTATCCAGGTGTTCCACCTAGTGCTCCAATTTCAACACAAGCATCAGCTCCACCAGTACAAGAAACATTGTTCTGAGTAATCACTCCAGCTGTTAAAACAGCAGGCTCTGTTACTTCTACAGAATCTACAATAGTACATCCTCCATTGTCTGTTACTGTTACTTGATACGTTCCAGCACATAGACCTGAAATAGAATCTACCGTTGCTCCTGTAGACCAAGTAATGTTGTATCCAGGGATACCACCAGTTACTTGAACTTCTGCCGCTCCATCACATACTGTCGTACAAGAAATATCTTGTCCATTGTAGTCTGATGTTACAACAGGATTTACTAACAGTGTATTTGCAGGTTGAGCAAGTGTTACTGTCGCAACATCTGAACATCCATTGTTATCCGTCACAGTTACATTAATGGCTACACCACCTGGTAAGTTCGTTGCTGTTGCCGTTGTTTGGTTACCAGCAGTTGCGTCCCATAGGTAAGTATAACCTGTAATAGTAGTTGTACCTCCACTACCTGTTACAGTAGCTTGTCCATCTGCACCACCACCACAACTTACACTTACACTTGAAGAGATTGTTGCTGCGATAGAAGCAGGTTCTGTAATTGTTACAACAGCAGTGTTAGAACAGCCACCGTTGTCACTAATTGTTACGGTATAAATACCCGCACATAAATTGAATGCAGTATCCGTAACTTGGTTACCAGCATTGGCATCCCACAAGTAAGTGTATCCAGTTGTAACCGTTCCTCCCGACCCTAAAGCCGTTGCAGTTCCATCACAAACTCCATTACAACTTACATCTTGACCACTAAAGTTAGACGTTACTGTTGCAGAAGCAGATACCCCTAATAAAGGCTCCGTAATAATAACAGATGTTACGTTAGCACATCCATTGTTATCCGTTACTGTTACTGTATGCGTTCCAGCACACAAGTTACTTGCTGTTGCTGTTGTTTGACTACTTGCCGTTGCACTCCACAAGAAAGTATATCCAGTTGTTACTGTTCCACCTGTTCCTGTAGCTGTCGCTGTTCCGTCACATTGTCCATTACAAGTTGCATCAGTAGATGCTGTAATTGACGCAGTAATTGGAGTTGGCTGTGTTAAGACAACGGTGTCTGTTGCAGTACAACCCAAAGAATCTGTTACGATCAAGATCACTTGACCCGCACTAGCATTTGTCATGGTATCAGCTAAACCTGCTCCGATAGTAGACCAAGCATAAGTATATGGTAGTGTTCCTCCTGTTGGCGTTGCAAACACAATACCGTCATTAGAACCATTACAACTTACATTGACACCATTGTAGTTAGAAGCAATTGTTGCTGTTGTTGTTAATAAAGTAGGCTCTGTAATGTTCAAGCAAGATATTACTTGACACCCATTTGCGTCAGTTACGGTTACACAGTAAGAACCGACTGCTAAGCCTGTTGCAGTTGCTGTCGTTTGACTAGCAGCAGTTGCATCCCATAAGTAAGTGTATGCTCCAGTTCCTCCTGTTGGAATTACTGTTGCGGTACCATTCGTACCAGCATTACAACTTACATTCGTTTGTGTATTAGATGCTGTTAATGGAGTTGGATCAACCAAGTTGAAACATGCTGTATCAACACATCCATTTCCATCGGTTATAATAACACAATGTGGGTTACCTGCTGCAGATAAACCTGTTGCAACATTTGTAGTAGAAGGATTAGAAACCCAAGCAAAAGTATAAGTACCTGCTCCTGTTCCTCCTGTTACGGTTGCCATTAGGTCACCATCCGATGCACCTGCACAAGATATTTGTTGACCGTTGAAGTTTGATGTCGCAGTAATTGTTGTTGTCAACCCATTAGATGGTTGTGTAATAATTACTGTTGTTACTGCTTGACATCCATTATCGTCAGTTATTGTTACGTTGTAAGAACCTGCGCACAAGTTAATTGCTGTTGCAGTTGTTTGACTTCCTGCATTTGCATCCCAAAGTACATTATAAGTACCGTTCTCTGTTCCGCCTGTTCCACTTACTGTTGCTGTACCAGTACACTGACCGAAACAAGCTACATTAGTAGTAGAAGCAATTGTTGCTGTGACTATAGAAGGTTCTGTTACGGTGATACAAGCAATGTCTGAACATCCATTTGCATCCGTCACTGTTACACAATGTCCTCCTGCTCCTACACCAGTTAAGGTATCACTAATACTTCCGTTTGACCATAAGTAAGTGTAAGGAGAAGTACCACCAGATAAAGTAACACCTACAATAGCATCCGAAGAACCATTACAGCTCACTTGTGCTCCATTGTAGTTTGACAAGACAACTAAAGCTGTATTGACAGATGTTGCTGGCTCTGTGATAATCGCAGAAGCTGTTGTTGTACAACCGTTCCCATCTGTTATCGTTACTGAATAAGGACTCAATGCCGCAGATAAACCTGTTGCAGTTGCTGTTGTTTGTCCATCATTCCACAGATAAGTGTATCCAGAAACACCAGGTGTTCCACCTCCAGCTGTTACTGTAGCCGTTCCTGTTGCAGCACCTCTACAATCAGCAGATGTAGTCGTTACACTAGCTACTACTGTTGTTGGTTCTAATAAAGTGACACAAGCTGTATCCATACATCCTCCTGCATCAGTTACGATTGCACAGTAAGTACCATCAGGTAATCCTGTTACAGCTGTTGTTGTTGGACCGTGATCCCATACAATACTGTAAGGTGCTGTTCCACCGATTGCTGCTACTTGAGCAGCTCCAGAAGAATCTCCAAAGCATTGTACATTATTTGTAATTGTCGCTCCTGCTACTAAGGCAGTATTTGGCTGACTAATAATAGCAATTGCTTGAGAAGTACATCCGTTAGCATCTGTTACAGTTACTACATAAGAACCAGCTGTTAAGTTAATTGCTGTTGCAGTACTTTGACTTCCTGCGTTCGTTCCCCATAAGTAAGTGTATCCAGCAGTACCACCGATTGCCGTTACTGTAGCACTTCCTGTACTGTCTCCTAAACAAGCTACATTATTTGTAGTACTAATAGTTGCCGTTACTTGACTTGGCTCCGTGATTGTTACACAAGCTACATCGCTACATCCATTAGCATCAGAAACAGTTACACAATAAGCACCTGCCATTACGCCATCTAGCGTATCAGTAATTGCACCCGTCGTCCATACATAAGTATAAGTACCTGTTCCGCCAACTGCACTTCCAGTAGCTTGACCATCGCTAGCTCCGATACAAGATACTTGAGTACCATTGTAATCTGAAGTGACGTTTGCACTTGCTACAACTGTTGTTGCAGGTTCCGAAATCGTTACATTAAAGGTTCCGATACATCCATTAGCATCTGTTGCGCTAACTTCGTAAACTCCTACACACAATCCAGTTGCTGTTGCAGTTGTTTGACTTCCTGCAGCGGCATCCCATAGATAAGTGTACCCAGGTAAACCACCTGTTGTTGTAACAGTTGCAGCACCATCACATCCACCATTACAAGAAGCATCAGAAGTAGAAACTAAACTAACCGCTACTTGAGTAGGTTGTGATAAAGTAACACAAGCTGTATCCATACATCCTAATGAATCCATTACTGTAATACAGTAGGTTCCATCAGATAAGTTATTTACTCCTAATGTTGTTGGACCATGTCCCCAAATTTGAGTGTATGGACCCGTTCCACCAGAAATTGTTGCTAAAGCTGTACCAGAAGAATCTCCAAAACATTGTAGAGCTGTTCCTCCTGCAAAACTAGACGTTACTACAGCATTCACATCTAACAAGCCAGCAGGTTGCCCTACGACGACTACAGCAGCACCTTGACATAAATTTGCATCTATTACGGTTACTGTATAAGAACCAGCCGCTAGACCGATTGCTGTTGCTGTTGTTTGATTTCCTGTTGCTGCATCCCACACAAAGGTATAAGGAGCAACACCACCGATTGCAGAAACTGTTGCTGCACCCGTAGAGTCACCAAAACAAGCTACATTAATTGTAGTATCTATTGTTGGTGTAATTGCTGTTGGTTGTGTTAACGTTACACATGCTGAGTCTATACAACCCGCTGCATCTGTTATTGTCACACAGTATAAAGTACTAGCACCTAAACCTGTTGCAATTGCAGTGTTTTGACCTGATGCAGCACCATTCCATTGGAAGGTGTAGCCAGGTGTTCCACCTACTGCAGATGCTGTTGCTTCACCATCAAAGGCGTTGTTACAACTTACATCTTGTCCGCTAAAGTTAGAGCTAATAATTGCTATTGCTTGAATGGCTGTATTGGGCTCAGAAATAGAGACCGTTGTAACGCCAACACATCCGTTGACATCCGAAACCGTTACTCCATAAAGACCAGTACATAAGTTAGTCGCTGTTGCAGTTGTTTGATTTCCTGCCGCTGCATCCCATAAGTAAGTATATGTGCTTCCGATTCCTCCTGAACCAGTTACGGTAGCAGATCCAGTACAGTCACCTAAACAAGCAACATTTGTTGTTGCAGTTACTGTTCCAACAACTGGTGTAGGTTCTATAATCGTGACACAAGCTGTATCGGTACAACCGAAGTCATCCGTTACCGTTACACAGAATGTACCGTCAGGTAAGCCTACTGCTGTATCGCTAATTTGAGAAGTGATTGTCCAAGCATATTGATAATCTGTAGCGACTGTTCCACCAGTTGTTACGGCCACCGCTACACCCGAAGAATCTCCAAAGCATTGTATTTGAGAACCATTGAAATTTGAAATCACACTTGCTGTTACATCTACTGCTGTTACAGGTTCTCCTAAGGTTACACAGATAGAATCTGTACATCCACGAATATCTGTTACCATTACACAGTAAGTACCTGCCGTCAACCCTGCAACAGTAGATGTTGTGCTGTTACCAGCAGCAGCATCCCATTGGAAGTTAAACCCGCCAGCACCACCTGTTGCAGCTACTGTAATCTCTCCTGTTGAATCACCTCTACAGACAATATCAATAACAGATGTTGCCGTTAAAGTAACTCCAGCAGGCTCTGTCAAGGTTACACAAGTTGTTGCTACACAACCTAGGGAATCCGTTACGGTTACACAATATACACCAGCAGCTAAACCTGCTACAGTATCTGTTGTTGCACCACCTGTAGTTGCATCCCAAGTATAATTAAGTGTACCAGAACCTCCTGTTGCAGTAGCTTGTATCGTACCATTACTTTCACCAGCACAAAAGACTGGAGTAACTTCTGAACCACTTACTGTTAAAAGAGTTGGTTGTGTTAACGTAACACAAGTAGTTGCAGTACAACCATTATCATCTGTTACCGTTACACAGTATGCTGTATTAGCAGCTAAACCTGTTGCGGTTGCAGTTGTTTGATTTCCTGCATTAGCATCCCATAAGAAAGTGTACGCTCCTAAAGCATTTCCACCACCTCCAGTTACGGTTGCTGTTCCTGTTGAATCACCAAAACAGCCAATGTTATTTACATTTGTAATTGTTGCTGTTACTGGAACAGGTTCTGTTATAATTAAACAAGTATCAATTGCACAACCTAATGAATCTGTGATCGTCACACAGTAGGTTCCTGCTGATAAGCCTGTTACATTTCCTGTTGTTTGAGGTAAACCAGCCCAAGTAAAGTTATATCCTGTTGTTGCTGGTGTTCCTCCTGCTGGAGTTACGGTTACTTCACCGTCATTACCACCATTACAAGATACATTAGCATTAATCGTAGCATTTGCTACTAGTATTGCACTTGATGGTTCCGTAATTGTGACACAAGTTGTCGCAAAACAACCATTTGCATCCGTTACAGTCACACATTGAACACCTGCTAGCAAGTTTCCATTTAAGGCAGCGGCAACACCGTTGTCCCAGGCATAAGCATAGTTTCCAACGACAGTACCTCCAGTTGCATCCACAGTAGCTTGACCTGTTGAATCACCGAAACAAGCTACATTAGTTTGACCTGCTGCGATTGCGGCAGTTAATAAAGCAGGTTCGTTAACAGTAACCGTTGCTACTGCTGCACAACCTAATGAATCGGTTATAGTAACCGTATAAGTTCCTGCACCAACCGTTAAAGTATCATTAGATGCACTAGTACTCCAATTATAAGTATACGGATCGTTTACTGTAAATTGAGAACCACCAGAACCAGCTACGCTAATTTCACCATCTGCTTCTCCGTTACAACTTACGTCTTGTCCGTTGTAATTCGTATTAACAGTAGCGGCAGCGGTAACTGCAGATAATGGTTGTGCTAATAATATACTCGTAACTCCTGTACAGCCATTATCGTCTGTAACCGTTACTTGATATAATGTGTTTGCTGCTAAGTCCGTTGCGGTTGCTGTTGTTTGACCATCTGACCATAAGAAGTCATAAGCCCCCAACTCTGTTCCTCCAGAACCAACTGCTGTAGCAGTTCCTGTTGAGTCACCAAAACAAGACACATTTGTAGAACCACTTATGGTTGCTACTACGGGTGTTGGCTCTGTCATGATTACACAAGTATCAACAGTACATCCATTGGCATCCGTTATGGTTACACAATAAGTACCAACATTGATTCCTGTGATAGAAGCATTTGCAGCTCCATTATCCCAGACAAAACTATAAGCACCTGTTCCACCTGCACCAATTGCGGTGATACCTCCATCACTTCCTCCATTACAACTCACTGTAGAGTCAATAATAATAGAAGCAACTGTAAGTGCCAAAGCAGGCTCCGTGATAATTACCGTTGTTGTTATAGTACAACTATTTACATCACTAGTAGTCACTGTATGTGTACCACTTGGTAGATTGTTATTTGTTGCTGTTGTTGAACCGTCAGACCAGATATAAGTATAAACACCTGTTCCACCACTAACCGTTACTGTTGCACTACCTGTTGTGTCCCCTTTACACAATACATTACTTTGAGAAGTAATACTTGCCGTAAGGACAGGAGGATCGACTAACGTAACTGAAGCCGTATCTTGACAACCTAGAGAATCTGTAACCGTAACTGTATAAGTTCCTGCTACTACATTCGTTAAATTCGCATTGGTTGTTGTTCCCCAATCAAAACTATAAGAACCCGTTCCTCCAGAACCTGTTGCTAAAGCTGCACCATCTGATGCGCCAACACAACTAATATCACGTCCGTTAAAATCAGACGTAATAGATGTTCCTACGTCTACCGCACTTGCAGCTTGACTTAGTGTTATATTAGCAACTCCTGTACAGCCATTATCGTCTGTAACCGTTACTTGATATAATGTGTTTGCTGCTAAGTCCGTTGCGGTTGCTGTTGTTTGACCATCTGACCATAAGAAGTCATAAGCCCCCAACTCTGTTCCT
>CACVAQ010000020.1:26269-54085 GCA_902727865.1 uncultured Aureispira sp.
AACTCCTGTACAGCCATTATCGTCTGTAACCGTTACTTGATATAATGTGTTTGCTGCTAAGTCCGTTGCGGTTGCTGTTGTTTGACCATCTGACCATAAGAAGTCATAAGCCCCCAACTCTGTTCCTCCAGAACCAACTGCTGTAGCAGTTCCTGTTGAGTCACCAAAACAAGACACATTTGTAGAACCACTTATGGTTGCTACTACGGGTGTTGGCTCTGTCATGATTACACAAGTATCAACAGTACATCCATTGGCATCCGTTATGGTTACACAATAAGTACCAACATTGATTCCTGTGATAGAAGCATTTGCAGCTCCATTATCCCAGACAAAACTATAAGCACCTGTTCCACCTACACCAAATGCTGTGATACCTCCATCACTTCCTCCATTACAACTCACTGTAGAGTCAATAATAACGGAAGCAAATGTAAGTGCCAAAGCAGGCTCATTGATAGTCACAGATGTTGTTATAGTACAACTATTTGCATCACCAACAGTAATCGTATGTGTACCACTTGGTAGATTACTATTTGTTGCTGTTGTTGAACCGTCAGACCAAATATAAGTATAAACGCCTGTTCCACCACCAGCAGT
Organism: uncultured Aureispira sp.; assembly: GCA_902727865.1. Lineage (GTDB taxonomy): Bacteria > Bacteroidota > Bacteroidia > Chitinophagales > Saprospiraceae > Aureispira. The sequence continues at coordinate 26,870 of CACVAQ010000020.1, forward strand.
TACTGTTGCACTACCTGTTGTGTCCCCTTTACACAATACATTACTTTGAGAAGTAATGCTTGCTGTAAGAGCAGGAGGATCTACTAACGTAACTGAAGCCGTATCTTGACAACCTAGAGAATCTGTAACTGTAACTGAATAAGTTCCTGCTACTACATTCGCTAAAGTATCGGTAGTCGTTATTCCCCAATCATAATCATAAGAGCCAGTTCCACCAGAACCTGTTGCTAAAGCAACACCATCTGATGCACCAACACAACTAACATCACGTCCGTTAAAGTCAGAAAGAACAACTGTTCCTACATCTACCGTATTCGCTGGTTGACTTAGTGTTATATTAGTAACTGCTGGACAACCATTCGCATCTGATACCGTAACGGTGTACGAAGTATTAGCGGCTAAGCCTGTTGCAGTTTGTGTTGCTTGGCCATCTGACCATTCAAACGTATAAGCTGGAGCCGGAACTGTTGTTCCACCTAATCCAGTTACCGTTGCTGTTCCTGTCGAATCACCAGTACAATTTATATTTTGTATTCCACTAATGGTCGCAGTTACTGCTGTTGGGTCCGTTAAAGTTACACAGCTTACAAAAGAACAACCTAATGAATCTGTGATTGTTACACAGTGTTGTCCTATAGCTAAATTCATAGAAGAAGTGTCCGTAGAACCATTGCTCCAGATATAAGTATATCCAGTTCCATTGGCTTGATTTACGGTAGATGGTGTTCCACCTATAGCGACTACATGAATATCTCCATCACTTCCGTTGTTACAACTAATTGTTGTATCAATCGTAATTGATCCAGAAACGCCAATTGAAGGTTGTGTAATTGTGACACAAGTTACTACTGGACATGCATTCACATCTGTAACCGTCACACAATGAACCCCTGCTGCTAAGTTAGAATTTGTTGCTCCAGTTGAACCATTGGTCCAAACATAAGAGTAAGGGGCACCTGAGCCAGCTGATCCACTAGCTGTTGCACTACCTGTTGCCGCTCCAAAACAATCTACATTAGATGTAGAAGTTATGGTAACTAATACTGGTGTTGGAGGTACAACTATTATTGTATCTAAAGCAGTACATCCGTTAGCATCTGTTGCTGTTACGATATAGCTTCCTGTATCTACACCATTTAATGTTGGACCAGCTCCTGCTGGACTCCATCCAAAGGTATAAGGACCTGTTCCTCCAGATGCATTCGCTGCTACAATACCATCACTTGCTGTTGGACAACTTACTTGAGAACCATTAAAGTTACTAGTCACAGAAGCGATCACGCCTACTTGACTTGGTTCAGAAATTGTTACAGAAGTTGTTCCAGTACACAAACTATCATCAGAAACAGTTACAGTATAAACACCTGCTGCTAAATTAGTAGCGATTGCTGTTGTTTGAACTGGTGCTGTAGACCATGCATAAGTATATGATGTTCCTGCATTTCCACCTGAACCTAAAGCCGTAGCCGTTCCTGTTGAGCCGCCAAAACAAGCAGCATCTGTAAAGCTTGGTATTGTTGCCGTTACCACACTAGGTTCTGTAATTGTTACACAATGTACATCAGTACAGTTATTCGCATCACTTACTGTTACACAGTAAACTCCTGCTGCTAAACCTGTAATTTGAGCTGTTGTTGCTCCTGTTGCAGTACCGCCATCCCAAACATAAGAGATCGCACCTGTTCCACCAGACCCTGTTGCCAAAGCAACTCCGTCTGATGCGCCTGCACAATTTGCATGTTCTATAACAACTGCACTAGATGTTATAGCACTTGGAGGTTGTATTACTTCGATACAAATCGAATCCATACAACCATTACCATCTGTCACTGTCACACAATAAGGACCTCCTATTACACTTAGTCCAGTAGCGACTGCACCTGTTTGATTTCCTGTTTTTGGTCCCCATTGGTAAGTATAAGCACCTGTCCCACCTGATCCAGAGGCTGTAGCTTGTCCAGTAGAATCACCAAAACAAGTGACACTAACAGTACTTGCTATACTTGCTACAACAATTGTTGGTTGTACAAAGCTTATTGTTGTACTATCTTCACAACCTAAAGAATCTCTTATTACAACCGTATAAGGGCTCGCTGCAACAGACCCACCAGTTAAGATTGGTCCTGTTTGGCCATTTGACCAAGTATAAGTATACCCTGTTGTACCAGGAGTACCGTTTGAACCGACTGCTGTTGCTTCACCATCTGCTAATCCAAAACAAGAGATTAGCGTCGTAACAGATGTATTTACATCAACACCTGTTGTTGGCTCAGTGATCGTAACACAAGAAACAGAAACACAATTTAAAGAATCTGTTACCGTTACACAATAAGCTCCCGCAGCAAGATTTGTTGCTGCTGCAGTTGTTTGATTTCCTGCATTTGCATCCCATAAGAACGTGTAAGGAGTAGAACCTCCTGAAGCACCTACTGTTCCAATACCTGTTGCATCACCAAAACAATTGACATTAATTTGTGTTGTTGACGTTGTTAATAATGGCGGTTCAGTTACAAATATATCTGCCGTTACAGTACAACCAAAAATTGAATCTGTTACTAAAACCGTATATGCTCCTGCATTCGCAGGGAAATTACAAGCAATATCTGTATTGGTTGTAAATGGTATGATACCAGCTCCTGACCAATCATAAGAATACGTCCCAGAGCCTCCAGTTACATTGACACCAACACAAGCAGTTCCTCCATTACAAAGAATTGGAGAAGAAATATCAATCGCTGTTGTTAAGACTTCTTGTGCATCTAAATTAACACAGAAGGTATTCATACAATTGTTCTCATCTACTACTGTTACACAATAGAATCCAGTATCAATTCCTGATAAGATTCCTGATGCTGTTGTAGTTCCATTAGACCAGATGTAAGTATACAAACCTGTACCTCCTTGTCCTTCCACTTCTATTCTTCCTGTATCATCTTGACAAACAGGGTGTGTTGTATCTAAAATAGCTAGTGTTAAAAGTTCGGGAGTTGGTATATTAAAAGTTGTTGTAGAAACACACCCATTATTATCAGTAGCTGTTACTGTATAATCTCTAGGTGCCAAACCTGTTACAGTATAATCTACTGATGTTGGACTAACGATACCTGGTACAAGCGTATCCCATACATAAGTATAAGGAGCTTGACCATTAACTGTTCCAATCGTTACCGAACCATCATTTGCTCCGACACAAGTTACAGAAGTAACATTCGCAGCAAATACGCCTGGTATACTTAAGGCAGGTGCAACAAAGACACAACCTGTATCCACACAACCTGTTATGACATTAGTAACTGTCACACAATAGGTTCCAGGAGCTAAATTTGTCATCGTACTCGTTGGTACACTATTCTCAACCAATCCAGTTGACCAAACAAAATCGTACGTTCCTACTGGAGGTGTAGCGGTTGCTGTTCCATCGTTGTTACAAACAACATCTGTTGAAGTCATTACCGGGTCTGGTAATGGATTAATTGTTACCGTATAATTTAAGGACACTGGACAAGACAATCTTGTTTGTCCTCCATTTGTTATTTTATTATAAACAGAAGCGGTATACGTTGTTGTTACTGTTGGATTCACAAAAACGCTATCCTCTGAGACAAAAGCCAGATTACTTAAAGGAGACCATATAACAGTATCCGATGCAGACAAACCTGCAATTGTTAATAATGCAGAGTCACCTAAACAAATTGTTTGATTTCCATTGCCTATTACATTTGGCACTGGATCTACATACAAAAATGCTGTATCTGTTGGTGTATCCCCACAACAATCTGTAATAAGGAATAATTCAATCATAAAGAATCCAGATACATTAAATTGTGTACTAGGAACGTTCTGAACATTTCCTGGATTTGGAATTGCTCCACTAAATTCCCATCTAGTTGTATCACCAAAAATTGAACTTCCAAAAGTAGCAAAATCTCCCACACATAATTGGAAGGTATCTACTCCTATAACATTTGCACTACTAACAATGTCTGGTTTAAAGGCTTTGTCAAAAGCAATATTATGGAAACCTTTATATTCTTGTAGGGCATTTCCTGTACCACCACCTGTAGAAGGACATCCGACACAAGTGTTGTGAATAATATTGTAACGTCCTACACTATTATATTGTGTTGTATCTGCATTAAATCCTCTTGTTGGAGGAATCGTATTTGAAGCAATTCCATCAAATACCCAATTGGTTACCGTTGTACCTGGCAAACCCATTGGAATAACCTGAGGCAATGCAGTAGCATTTGGATGACTAGCTATTCTTGAAGAATCCCAAAACATAACATCTGCATTCGTACAGTTTGTATTCTCTACGTAGATGATTTGTTGATTGTATAATTCATAAGTAGAATCTTGTGCAACAGGAATTGTTCCGTTACCATCCCAAAAGATATTAACAGCAAGACCAGGTTGACCGTCTCCACCAGCTCCACCGTCTCCACCAGCTCCACCGGCTCCACCAGCTCCACCGTCTTGAACTTCAGGAGCTGTTCCAGCTCCACCGTTTCCACCAGCTCCACCAGCTCCACCGGCTCCACCAGCAGCACCAAGACCACCAGCACCAGCTGTACCTGCAGTAATGTGACAATGTTCAATGAATCCATTTGCTCCATTAGAGCACATATAGATACCAAAAGAACCACCACCACCGAAACCACCTGTTCCGCCAATACCACCAGCGCCACCGCCACCGCCACCGCCACCAGCAGCACCAGTACCGTTAACACATCCACAAGGACCGCCTTGGCCACCGCCACCGCCGCCACCGCCGCCACCAGATCCACCAGACCCAGACATACCTGTAGCTCCTTGCGAACCTACGGTATAACGACAAGCAACTTGCGCACCAGCAGCACCATCTGCACCAGTACAACCCGTAACCCCATCAATACCAGAAGTACCAGGTTGACCAATAGTAGGCGCACCATTATTAAATAGTGAACCATCTGCTAAGGTATTTCTACCTCCGCCAAGTCCTCCTGTAACAGAAGAACCTTGACCAGATCCTGTAGCAGAACAACCAGCAGGAGTATTAAAAGGAGTACCAGAACGACCTGAAGCACCTCCATCAGCACCTGCGTCTGCGTTACCACCACGTCCACCACCACCACCGGCGCCGCCATCGACAATACCAGCAGAAGCAGAAGCACCAGTTGCTCCAACTCCTAGTCCATTTCCAAAGTCTATATTACGACCACCACCGCCACCAAAGGTAACAGCAAATGAGCCACAACTATTTCCTCCAAAACCACCATTTCCACCTTGAACATTATCCTCTTGGGTGTCTGGCAAACCATCTTGTCCATCATTTCCAATAAGACCTGAGCCAGCAGAACAACCTGTGACTCCATCACTACCATTAGTAGCATCACCTAGTTCGACATTAACACGTGTAATATTATAACTAGAAGCATTGTTCATAAAGATACCATAAGTAGAGGTACCTGGTACAAGTGCATCGTCTGTTGTAATTGTTAAATCTTGTAAGCGGAAGAAACTAGAACCAAAAACTTCAACTGCGGTCAAATGTCTATCAGAATTCAAGACACCTCCAGGATTGTTGGTTGTTCTATTTATTGTTGTTGCTCCAATTTCTGAAGTTTTCAACCAAGCTTGACTTTGAATAAAACCACCTTCAACTGTTAAGTTACTGGTTATATTCAAAGCGGTATCTATATTATAGGTACCTGTTGCTATTTTTATAACTGAATTATTACAGGCAGAACGTCTCAAGGCTTCTTGAACCGTTACAGGATCAAACTGTGAGCCCGATGCCCCTGCACTACCTGTTGTTGATGCATATATATTCCGACAAGCAACAGTAGCGACAGAATCACCTACTGTAATCGTAATGATTTCGGAAGAAGTACATCCTGAAAAAGGATTCGACACCAAAACACTCCATTGATACACACCAGGTGCACTAGGAACCGTAACAGGTGCCGTTGCCGTTGCCCCAGTGACTACATTGGGAACTACTGCTGTTCCTAATGGAAGTAATTCGGTGAACGTAAAGTTCATCGAAGGCGCATCTGTTGTTGCGGTTAAAACTAGTGGAGTACCTCCACAGGCATTAATATTATTTGGAGCTACTGCCAAAGGTGGGTCATCTTGTACAACAACCGTTACTTGATCTGTTGACGTACAACCATCGTTATAGGTTAATTCAACTGAATAAGTTGTTGTAGAAGGTGGACAAGCTACCGGGTTTGGTATATTAGGATCAGAAAGTCCTATCGTTGGCGACCAAGAATAACTGACTCCATTAGGAGAAGTTGTTGTTGCCGAGAGTGGCGTACAATCCCCCACACAAATAGTCGCACCAAGTCCAGCATCTACTGGATCATTCGGGTTCGAAATAACATTTATCGTATACGTAAATGTATTCGTTCCGACTAGAGGACAAGCGTCATCTTGTATCGTTACTGTAAAGGTATTGGTTCCAATATCAAATACGGTTGGTGTCCAACAGAAAGTACCTGTGATCTGATTACCAGAAGGCACTCCTGGCCCAGATACCACAAAACTACTGTTTGGAATTGCTCCGTCATAAGACATAGATAAAGCATCTCCTAGATCAGCAGGATCCGATCCGACAATATCAAAACAGAGTTGTGACCCAAAACAAGTTGTGGTTGTAAAATTAACAACAGCTTGTCCAGAGTTATTTACTCCTGACAGGACGGGATTCGCATTATTACAGTTCAAGACTTCAAACTGCATATCTCGCATTGTTGTTCCTATTAAAACTCCATTCCGATACTCTTCTACCAACACACACAAAACAGCTACGTGCAGTGATGTTGGTGTAAAACTAATCGCTCCTGTTTGTGCATCAATTGTAACAGGATCAGGTGAAGCTAGCGGAAGTGTTCCTGAAAAACCTGCTTGGTATGGAACATTATTGTTCGCTTGTGCCAAACAAGGAATTAAAGAATAAGTCAATGAATCTCCATCATAATCGACTGCACCATGATTGTAAAATACAGCTTGACCTATACAACTGTACGCCGCTGGCGGATTCAAAAACACAGGCCCATTGTTACAGGTGGCCGCATCATTAAAAATGTTTCGCGTTTCAGCATACATCGCAGGGCTACCTATTAAAGTAGTAATTGAGTTGTTTCGACAACACAACCTCCAAGAGAAGACAATATTATTACAATTCAATGGAACTGTAATAATGGCTCTATAAGCATGCTGTTCTGCACCGAATATACCATTACCACCACCACAAATAGATTGTTGTGATGGACAGGTTGGTGTAATGTCTGTTATACCTTGACGAACGGCACTAACAGAGCCCGAACAAAGGCCTCCACTAGTATTGGTTCCTGTATAACTTATAGTTTGGCGCGTTGGTAAATTAATACCTCTACAATCTCTATAAATATTTAATGTTAGGTCATATTGCATCCCACTTGCGGTGGGTCCAAGACAAACATAGGAAATATCTACCCCCTTTGCGTGGGTAGCTTGCGCTTCTTGCGTCCCTAACAAGAAAATGCCTAACATCAAAAAGACGTTAAACAGTGGGACTAATAGTTGTTTACAACGTAACATAGGGTATGACTGTTTTGCGTGTAAGTATAAAATTTTTAACATATTTACTTTTCTACTCTGTGAATCATTGAAATAAAGTACGAGTTTACTTCCAAACGATATATAGATAGTTTTTACAAAAGTTTAACTACTTAACAGGATATAATCCGAATATAAAGATAACGCACTCAAAATTTGATTTGTTGCCTTCAAGATTCTAGAAACTTGCTTTTTTTTTGCTTTTAATGCAAAAAGTGTCTTTAAACTTATATTTGGTATTTTTGTTTATGAACGTTCCAATCTTTTTTCCATAAAAAAAACCTTAACATTTCATTAATACCAACTGTTAAGATAGTATTTATATTGGTTTTAATAAAAAACTTATACAGGAATAAAAATAAATTGAGGCGCTGGCTTTTCAAGAAGAAATATACAAAACGTATCTTTCTTTTCTTTATACAACTTCCGAAACTCATCAACCTTCTCCATCTTGACGACTTTTTTCATGGCCAACTCTTCTAAGGTAGTCGCATTAAACGATAAGGTCTCCCCTTCATTAATCGGGAGGCCAATATCTACATTCGTAAAAGAAGGAAAGGCTACCAAGATAGGATAGTTAGAAACATTCTCATCTTGGATTGTTTTAACGGTTTGGAGGAACCTTTTTTTGTTTTTTTTGATTTCTACTTCTAGGGCTCCTAAAACTTCTGAATCTTGCTCCAAGGTTTTCACAATTGTCTGGTTATTTTTAAGAAGATTAAATATCCTTGCAAAAGTAATATTTAGTATTGAGAAAATAAAGTTTTTGATTTTTCTATCGCAGTTATTTTGGATATAGTTTTATGTAGTGTACTTTTGAAGCCTTTTAATACCATTTTTTAATTTATACTATAATAATATAGTATAGTTATGAAGGATTTAGACCGCTCTTCTTATTATAAACAAAATCATACCAAAAATAAAAACATACCATGAAACCAAAGTTAGTACGTGGAACTAGAGATTTTTCTTCAGAAGTCGTCAACAAAAGAAATCATATCTTTTCAACCTTAAGAAGTGTTTTTGTAAAATATGGTTTCAATCCATTGGAGACACCTGCTATGGAAGAACTGAGTACCCTAACTGGAAAATATGGCGATGAAGGCGATCAGCTTTTGTTTAAAATCTTAAACAATGGGGATTATTTGGGCAAAGCAAATGCAGAGGCATTAGAGAATAAAGATTCAAAAGAATTGACAGCATCTATTTCTCAAAGAGCCTTACGTTATGACTTAACCGTTCCTTTTGCCCGTCATGTTGTTCTAAATCAAAATAACATTTCTTTTCCTTACAAACGCTATCAAATTCAACCTGTTTGGAGAGCCGACAAACCCCAAAAAGGACGTTATAGAGAATTTTATCAATGTGATGTGGATGTGATTGGCTCTGATTCCTTGTTGTATGAAGCAGAGTTGTGTCAGATTTATGACGAAGCATTTGCCTTACTCAACTTGGGCGTTGTTATTCGCTTGAACAACCGAAAAATTCTAGATGGTTTAGCTCAGTATGCTGGTTATCCTGAGTTGTTTGCCAAAATCACCGTAGCGATCGACAAATTGGACAAAATTGGATGGGATGGCGTTGAAGCCGAATTGGGTCGAATGGGTATTGAGAAAGCAGGTTTTGAAAAAATAAAACAAGTCATTAATGCCCCTGATATTCCTTCTTTAAAAGGCTTATTTGAAGGCGTAGAAATTGGTCTAAAAGGAATTGAAGAACTAGAAACTGTTCAGACATTTCTAGACGGTTATACGTTTAAAAATACGCTAAAAATTGACTTTTCTCTAGCCCGTGGCTTAAGTTATTACACGGGTTGCATTTATGAAGTAGAGGTAGATAGATCTATTGATAGTCAAAAGAATATCAAGATGGGGAGTATTGGTGGTGGTGGTCGTTATGCCGACCTAACAGGCATCTTCGGACTCAAAAACATGTCTGGTGTTGGAGTCTCCTTTGGAGCGGCTCGTATTTACGATGTCATGGAAGAATTAAACCTCTTTGAAGCCATTGAATTTAATGCTAGTAAGGTCCTCTTTTTGCCAATAGATGATGAAGCTTTAAAGTATGGTTTCAAAGCCTTGCAAAAAGTGCGTGCAGCAGGAATCTCATCCATGATTTATCCAAAAGCTTGGAAATTTCAAAAGCTGATGAAATATGCCGACAAAGTGAAGGTGCCTTATGTCGTTATTATTGGTACGCAAGAAATGGAAACGGGTCTATTGGGCTTTAAAAATATGCAAACAGGCGAACAAAAAGCCTTGAGTATTGAGCAAATTATTGAGGTCTTAAGTTAAAGTATCCTGTCACCAATATTGTGTCCTACAAAAACAGAAAATGGTCAATTTGAAATTTCAAATTGACCATTTTATTAAAAATTTATGCTTGCCTAAATATGACGTTCGGCATGATACGAAGAACGCACCATTGGTCCTGACTCTACATAATCCAAGCCTTTTGCCAAGCCAATTTCTTTGTATTCGGCAAAGATGTCTGGATGCACATACTCTGCTACATCAATATGACGCTTGGTCGGTTGTAAGTATTGCCCTATCGTTAGAACATCACAACCATGTGCAACCAAATCATCCATAATTTTCATCATCTCATCTTTCGTCTCCCCTAGCCCAACCATCACACCAGATTTGGTTCGTTTGCCGTAGGCTTTGGTTCGCTTAATTTGATCCAAACTACGTTGGTATTTGGCCTGAGGACGCACCTTTTTATAAAGACTTTCCACGGTTTCCATGTTGTGCGAGACCACCTCTTGACCAGGACTAATCATCAAGTCCAAAGCATCCCATTTGCCACGCACATCAGGAATCAAGGTTTCGATCGTTGTACTCGGAGAATACTCCTTGACCAAACGAACGGTATCAAACCAAATCTGTGCGCCTTTATCTTTTAACTCATCTCTGTTTACAGAAGTAATAACAGCGTGCTTTACTTCCATCAATTGGATGGCTTCTGCCACTCGTTGAGGTTCGTCGGTATCCAACTCTGGAGGACGCCCAGTCGCAACAGCGCAAAAAGAACAAGAACGCGTACAGACATTTCCTAAAATCATAAATGTAGCCGTACCTTCGCCCCAACATTCTCCCATATTCGGACAATGACCACTTTGGCAAATGGTATTCAATTTATACTCGTCTACTAATTTTCGAACTCGTTTATAGTTCTCTCCCATTGGCAATTTAACTCTTAACCAATCGGGTTTTTTCTTTCGTTCAGCTTTTGGCTGTACAATTGGAAGCTCTATCAACATAATTTTTATTTTGTTAAATAGTCTAATAAAACATTAAACCATCCTTTCATTTCATTCATTATCAACCTACTAACAAAGGAATTACCTCAAACACCTTCTTACCAACGGTGTCCTAGATGAACATTTATATACAAATTTACGAATACTGGGGTATTTTTCTCAAAAATCATAATAGGAATTTGCTCAAAATAAAAATCAGCCGCAATTCCAATCTCGATATCTTTCAAAACAGTATCAAATGCCCCCCAATCAATTAACAAACCAGCCTTGAGAAAAACACCTGGAACTAAGTCCAATTCATCCCAACCATACGCTGCGCCCGAAGGACCATCGACCTCTTGTGGATTCAGAAATTTAAGCAAATTAGATTCGTTATATTTTTCTGGAACAATGTCTGGACGACCGCCATTGTCTCTATAAATTAAATCCAAGTAATAGGGACGAACCATTCCTAAGGTAAAACCTCCAGAATAAGTAAAACCCAATGAAACCAATCGTCGATTTCTAGCAGATAGGTAATACTTTTCACCATAACCTATTCTAGAAAAAAACAAGTTGTTCTTTTTTCCATAAATAAACGCTTTGGGCGCTCCTCCTCTTAAAGACAAACCATCGTAGGTTTGTTGCCGTTCTTTAGAATCTTTAACTTCGCCAAAGTCAGCGAAAAATGACAAGGTTCTAAAAGGGCTTTTAATTAGACTATACCCTAAGTTCACTTGAAACCCACGCGTACTAATTCCTCCGCCTACAAAAAATTCATGGTGTACAGGAAGTTCTTCTTCTGTAAAACTTGCCTTCTTTTTCGTCTGTGCCCAACTGGAAGTTGTTCCAATTAAAAACAGCAATATATAGATGTATTTACTCATAATCAGTATTTTGTTACAGTGTGCTTCCTAACACTGCGGCTTTGTGGTCGTAAAGATTCGTTCACTACGTTTGTTCGCTTGCTTTGCTTAGTTTGGGTTTTCAACAGAGTAATGTAAGGCAAAGATAAGGTTTATTATGACATTACTTCGTGGAGAACCCGAACTAAGCGTAGCGACCTCACGTAAGTAACAAAGGCTCAGCGTAGCTAAATTATATTAGTTTGATTGTCAACAAGATAGCTTCGAATCGTTAGTCTAGCTAAATTATTGACAATCAAACTGATATGAAATGGTTTTTATGTTTTTTGGTAAAAAAACTAAAACCTCGGAGAAGCAGCGAAGCTAATCCCACGAAGTATTATTATGATTAACACCTGATTTAAATAGATGATCCTCTATTGACGACTATCTTTTGCAAGATTACTTATCATTTATGCTAGACCGCCACTTAATTTAGTTAACAACATTTCCGCAACGAATGTTTTTACGGTATAGTAAACCTTGTTACGAATCCTAATAAAGTATAGTAAATTTACAATTTTTAAGCTGCAATATCAAATTTAGCTTTTTGGTTTTTTTTTTGTCTAAAAACAAGCAATAAAAAATGCCTTCACATAGACATAACTAATTAACGGTCTCTCACTTACAAAGACACTAAACGGCTTTACAATCTAAAAAAAGAGACTTAAAAACTTTTTCTTAAAAAGAAATATGTACTTTTACGAAGTTAAAAAGGGAGCTGTCCCTATAAATTATACGGAATTGAATAAAGGATGTCGTATAAAAGAAAAGACGCCTATTTTTCTAGTAGAGACAAAAAACAGAAAATAACGGGCCTACTTTCAATTAATTTTATCACCGTACACTTTATAAAATCGATCAACAAGGATTCATTTTTTATATAAAGTAATAACACAAAAGTAAAAGCTATGAGAATTTTTACTTGTTTTATATTTCTTCTATTTGTAAGCACTTTAAATTCTTCCGTTTTTGCTCAAAAGATGGGTACAATTACAGGAATTATAGCCGATTCTTTAAGTGCCGAATCGCTCTTAGGTGTTCACGTTCGAGCAGGAACGGTTGCGGCAGGAACAAGCGACTATATTGATGGCAAATACACCTTAGAACTTCCTGAGGGCGAACATGCTCTTCAATTTAGTTATTTAGGCTATGCCACAAAAACCAAAATGGTTACAATCGAAGCGAATAAAATCCTTGTCCTAAACATTGACTTGTGCGAAGAAGCCACGCTTTTAGAGACGGCCACGGTTACGACCAGTAAATTTGCCAAATCTTTAGGGGAAGTCACGGTTTCCTTGAGTGTGATCTCTCCTGATTTGATTGCCAATACAAATGCCAGTGCGGTCAATGAAGTGTTGGACAAAGTACCTGGTGTCAATACAATGGGCGATCAAGTCACCATTCGAGGAGGGTCGGGTTTTGCACAAGGTACGGGAAGTCGGGTGTTGATCTTGATGGACGATCTACCTGTAATGCAAGCCGATGCAGGACTTCCGAACTGGGGCGATTTGCCAACAGAAAACATTGCTCAAATGGAGGTTCTAAAAGGGGCCGCTTCTGCTCTGTATGGCTCTTCGGCAATGAACGGCGTTATTAATATTCGTACGGCTTATCCTCTAAAAAAACCGCTCACCAAGGTCAGCCTTTTTGGAACGCTCTATGGTGATCCCGCAGATCAAAAAAACAAGTGGTGGACCGCCAAAAACATGCCTTTTGAAGCAGGTTTACAATTAGCGCATCGTAGAAAAGTCGGTAAATTTGATCTTGTCTTAGGTTCTAGTTTAGCCTATACGCAACATTATATGCGTATCTTCAAACAAGTTGATCCCAATACGATTGATTCTCTGCCTGGTTATAATAATCGTGCAAGAATCACCTTGAATACTAGATATCGACACTCTGAAAATTTAATATTCACGCTAAATACGAATATTAATCTGGGAAGTCAAAGTGTCTTTTTGTTCCACAACCGTATCGATCCAAATTTAGGTTTGTATGAAACCGATTTTGATCCTGCTCCTCGTGGCAAAAACTTTAGAATGACGATTGATCCTTCGGTTACTTATTATGATAAGACGAGTAATCGCCATCGCTTTCAGTTCCGTTATTTTTATATTGATAATAACAACGAAGGCGGTCAAAGTAACCGTTCGAATACACTGTATGGAGAATACCAATTTCAACGAAAATTTGAACAGTTGGACGGCTTAGAAGTAGCTGCGGGTATTGTTGCCAGTTCGGTCATGTCTACTTCTGAAGTTTATGGCAATCAAAGTTATACGCATAATAATTTTGCAGCCTATTTACAGTTAGATAAAAAACTCTTCAAACGCTTAAACCTTTCTTTTGGGGCTCGCTATGAAGTCAATACCACTTCTTACCCTGATTCTATTCACTATACGATTACATTCAACGGACTCCCCTTACCTAATGGAGAACAACATATTGCCTTGACAGATACCATAGAGCATCGACCTGTTTTTCGGGCTGGAGCTAGTTATCAAATAGGACAAGCAACCTTTGTACGGGCTTCTTGGGGGCAAGGTTATCGCTTCCCTACTGTTCTAGAAAAATTTATTTCTACTACGGCAGGTGGTATTACCGTTGCTCCGAATCCTAGTTTGGTTTCTGAAACAGGTTGGAGTGCAGAAATTGGAATTAAACAAGGTTTTAAAATTGGTAAATGGCAAGGCTTTTTGGATGTTGCTGGTTTTTGGTCGGAGTATGATAATATGATGGAATTTCAGGCCTCTCGTGAACTCAGCAGAATATCTTATGGAATCCCTGTCACCTTTCAAGTTCAAAACATTGGAAGCACTCGAATTACAGGACTTGATGTTAGTTTAACGGGAGAAGGTAATTTAGGCGATTTTAAAATAGCTTTATTAGCAGGATATACCTTATTAAATCCTCAGTATAAAGATTTTCAAGATAGTATTGTTCAAGCAGATATTAAAGAATACTCCACTTCTGAGGAGAATATTTTAAAATATAGAAATAGGCATACCATAAAGTTTGACGGACAGGTTACCTACAAAGGCATCTCTGCTGGTGTTACGTTACAATACCTTTCTTTCATGGAAGCAATTGATAAATTTTTAGCTGGATCGAATGACCCTGTTACAAATCCTGGAACGGGAAACCCTTATACTAAAATTTACTATTTTCGGGAGAAACACAACAAGGGTTCTTTAGTTTTAAATGCACGTGTTGCGTATCAAATTGCTAAGTTTGTAAAGGTTTCTTTCCTTATGAATAATGTACTAAACAATGAATATGCGATTCAACCAGGAAAACTAGAAGCACCTAGAAACTTTAGCTTAAGAGCCGATTTTAGCTTTTAACCTTTATATTAATCCTATTTAGACTTGGAGGATTTGAAAAGAAGTAAGGTTCTTTTCAAATCCTCTAATTATTTATTCTACACAATTCTTAAAAAGTGAGTATCGGGCAACGTTTTTTACGGTTTTATTGGCAAGCACAAACGAAGTACACCATTCACTCGCCATTTGTTTTTTCATTGATAGAAGAAGTCATTGAAGACCATCGTATTTATTACGATTTTAATGCTTTAGATCGCTTGAGAATGCTGTCAGAAAAAGACAACAGCAGGCTGCAAGTGGTGGATTTAGGGGCGGGTTCTAAGGTAGACAAAACACCTTCGAGAAGCATTGCTAGCATTGCCAAAAATGCCGTTTCTCCAAAATGGCAATGCGAACTACTCTTTCGCTTGGTCCATCATTTACAACCTCAAAACCGACTAGAACTAGGGACTTCTATAGGAATTAGCAGTTTATATCAATATATTCCCTTGCGAAAAGCGCCTTTTTATACCTTAGAAGGTTGCCCCAATATCGCAAAAATAGCGGCAGCGAACTTCAAGAAACTCAAAGCAACGCAAATTCGTCAATTGATTGGGGATTTTAGCCAGACCTTACCCAAAGCACTGCAAGAAATGGAACGCTTGGATTATGTTTTCATAGATGGGAATCACCAAATGAAACCGACCCTCTCCTATTTTGAAACTTGCCTAAAATACAGTCACAATGACACTATTTTTGTTTTCGACGACATTTATTGGTCGGATGAAATGTTAGCCGCATGGGAAGCTATAAAAGCGCATCCGCAAGTTACCTTAAGCATCGACTTATTCTTTATGGGCATCGTTTTTTTAAGATCAGAACAAAAAGAAGTACAACATTTTAAAATTGTTCCAGCAAAGTACAAGCCTTGGAAAATGGGTTTCTTTGCGCCCTCCAAAGGCTAATTTTTTAAGTGGTTCTTTGACAGTTTTTGACAGCCCATAAAAAATAGCTTAGGCTTTACTATTTTAGTCGCAAGTCGCAAGCAAAAAATCGTAATCATCTGACTGCTAGTACACTAGCTTACGACTTTTTACTTACGACCAAATATCTACTGTTATGAAAAAGAAAAAGAGTCCGCTGTGGCAAAAATCAGCTGCGGGGAATCTTCGTTTGTCAAAGCCCCTTTTAAGTAAGATGGGCGCCCTTTCAAAAGCAGCTGTCATCTTACTCTAAAGCGCTACCAAACAACTACCGTCGTTGCCTCAAAGCTTGCAAGCTCCACCAACCCAAAAAACCCAGAAAAACAATTGGAATAACAAACCACCAAACGTAGGTAACAGGAGCGCCAACTTCTATCGCCTGATAATTGCCAAGCACAACATAGCCCGCCCAATAGGCTGGATGCGCTTCTAGCCCTCTTGCCGTTTTCAAGTACGTTAATTTCGCTTGACGCAAAGCAACATCTTTGTCTACTTTTTGTTTTAAATTTTCATAAAAATAGTCTAGAATAATCGTCGAGTACTTCGCCTCTTGTTCCCAAAGAGACAAGACCACCGAAGGGCTACCAGCATAGATAAAGCTACGCCCCAAACTAATAATGCCCTCTCCCCTATGATAAGGTCCATAACCTGTTTGGCAATTGCCCAACACCACCATAGAGGCCTTCAAATTCAATTGCTTAATTTCATTCGTTGTCAAAATATTATCTTCCCTTTCATCGCCATCTTCCGCAAAAAACAAACTAGAATATTCGGGCGCACTAGAATCAACCATCGCATAAACGCCTAAGTGTAGAATCCCATAATTGCTTGCATAATCTTTGAAGTACGATTCGGTTGCATATCGATCCACATAAAAATCGCCTGCGTATTTTTTAGACAAGGAATCCATCTCCATTCGAACGCCTTCTCGAACCTTTAAGTCCGTTCTTAATTTTTGCAATTTCTGCGCCCTAAAAGACAGCACTTCTTCTGCTTCATAAGTAGCTGCCATGCCTAAAATTTCATCATTGATAGGCGATTTAAACGCCCCTATTTCACGCAACCAAAGACTGCTAGAATAGTTATAAGCAATTTGCTTTTGCTTCAAGACATAAGCCAGAGAAGAAAAATTCACCGTATGCACATTTTCGACAGGCACGTCTGTTAATAAGGTTTCAAAAGGAATATAATTCAGCAAGCCATCTGGAATAAGCACAATCCGTTTGCCCTCATTCAACAGTTCATGGTGCATCAATTTATAATACAATTCATAAGCCGTTCTACAAAAGTCCTTGTACCCGCCTGATTGCAAATGTTGTTGCAACCTAGCATCCGTAAAATGTTTGTAATATTTAAGCACCGTCGATTTATAGGTTCTCCAAAAAATCTTTCGAACCGCAAGGGTATCTTTTCGAATGATGAATTGATAGATCGCTGTTTTTCCTTCTAGGTATTGTACCAAAATCGTAGAGTCATTCAAGGCTTGTTGAAGGCTATCCAAAGTAGCTGTTTGGCTTTGGTACTTGAATTGATAATATTTGTTATAATTTGCTTGTACCTCTTGCTCCGCCAAGCTCAAATCTGCTTGCAAATCAGCCATCTGTTGTTTGTACCAATCCAATACAGAGGCTTTCGCTTCAAAAACTTGCGCTTCCCAAGATCGCTGTTGACACCACAAGATACGTGTTTGTAAGCGTTCTATATTTTGAATAACAGCCCTTGGAACGTTGCCAAATTGTTTTGCTTCAGGTTCTTTCAGCATCATTTGCAACAAATCCGTTTTATAAGCCTCCGCCAAATAAAAAGCTTGCTCCACATACTCTTCTTCTTGCTTTCGGAGGTGTAATAACTCGCAAACCTCAATCAACTGCTCGTAAACAAGTACCGTCGTTTCAGAAAAATCCAAGGATAAATCAAGCCCCGCTTTCAAGCCTTCAAATACCTTCAAATTATATTCCGCTTGCTTGTAAATTTCAATTAAAGAAACACTGTATTTAGAACGCCCATAAAGCGTCAACATCACGGCTACTTTTTTGGTCAAAATAGAAAGCGCTTCTTTTTTCGAAAAAAGGCTATTGATGGCAGGAAAACCCTTCGTTCTATTTTCGCTACTCAGCGCCCAAAAGGCACTGGTATACGCCTTTTGTGCTTGATCGTATTTTTTTTGCACTTGATAAGCATCTCCTAAAGCAAGCCAACGAGTCGCTGTTGCGGGGCTTTTCGCTTGATACCCTTTGCTAAAGGCTCCAATCCCTAGTTCCAAGGCTGCTTCTGCCGCTCTAAAATTTTCTTGTTGGAGGTAAATTTGTCCTTTGATAGACCAAATGTACTGCTTGTGCTGCTGCGACGAAACCGCTGCTGCTTTTTCGACATAAACAAGAGCGCTATCCAACTGCTTTTCTTCCAGAAACTCTAAAGCCATCATCGTGCAAGCATCCAAATAAATATCTGTGGACTCAATTTTGCCGATGCCACTATTTAGGGGTGTTAATGAAAAAACCTTTCGAAGATAAAGAACCGTTTCTAAGGGGCGATTTTTTAGTTTATAATAACAATTGGCTAATTGATACCAAAGTTTGGCTTGTACCCTTTGATACGTAGCTCGTTCTGCCATAAAATTAATGGCTTCTACATAATATTTTTTTGCTTGGTCGTAATTGTTTTGTTCATAACAAATAGCGCCTAATTGCTTATAAACAAGCGCAATTTGGATAGAATCTCGGTAGGGTTTTTCTAAGTGAACCGATAGCATTTGTTGAGCAACGATCAAAGCCTGCTCAAAATCGCCTGTTGCTCTATAGACCGAAATTTGAGCCTCGTACAGTTGTACAGAATCGGTCTTTGAGGTCAATAAGCCTGCTGCTTTTTGAAGGTAATCTGTCGCAGCACCCAAATTTTCAGCATAAACCACCGACTCTTTTGCCCATTTTCCATACGCATGAATGAGCGCAGCGGTATTCTCAGGCGTTTTTTCAAGTAAACTCAAATAAAAATAAGCAGAATCGGTCTCCACGCCTGGCTTAGGTTCTTCTCGCGCATTTTCTAGAAAAAACTGCATTTTATAAGCATAATTCCAAGCTTTTGAGGTACTCGTTTTTTCGAGCAAGTCCCATTTTTGCTGTGGACGCAGTGTCTTAGCAGCCAAAACGACCTCCAAAAACACTTGACCTGCTCGCTCTAAGCCTTTTTGATCTGCTTCTTTTTCTAAAACCTCCACCAACAAATCTTGATAATAAATCAAACTGTCTAAATCTTCGGTGCTTCTTAGAGCTGCTATCCGTTTTTGTAAGGCATTTTTATCTTGTGGTAATTGAAAACCCATCAAGAGTATTCCTAGAACCAATGTAATTAAAAAAGATAAAATAAAAATAAACTGTTGCGTTCGCATATAATATAGATTGGGTATTCCCCTCGTTTTCGATGACTATCTAAGCTCTTAAATTAGGCTTAGAAATAAATATTTTTTTAAACTAATTAAATTTGTAACAAAAAGGCTCTTACTAGCCTCTTTTTTTCTCCCAAAGCAGTACTTCTATTCTAAAAACGATCAGAATCATTTTGATTACAGGCTTACTTTTGACCACTTATTTACAAAAATAAAAAAAAGACCTCATATTCTTATTTACTAGAAAATCTTTACCCTATATTTAGGAGCTATATATGAAATAGTGCTTCGTAAAGCACCGATGCCTTTACAAATAAAAGGACGAACACAGACACGAAGTATTGTAAAAGAACAAAAACCGACCTAATATATGTCTACTGACACCAACAACACGAACAATACGCCTGATCCAGAGGCAGAAAATAATGCAAGTAATACCGTTTCGGCAAAAGATAAATTTGTAAGCTTTGTTACAGAGCACAAAAAGATCCTTCTTGGAGTTGTTGCACTTATTTTCGTTATTATCATTGGCTTTCTACTTTATTCTACCTTTGTCCGTAAAAGCATGGACACTTTAGCCGATGAATTTTGCGAATGTGCTGCTGCTGAAGGAAGTGATTTCTATGCCTATGGTAAAGATGGATTTGGCTATCGCAGCGATTTAGTCGGTTGTTTTGCCGAAGATTTTCGCACCTATAGTAAACGATATAACAAAGCCACTAAAAAAGCCTTGTTAGTAGATTTCCAACAGGCTGTCATCAAAAAGTGTCCTGAAAAACTAGTGGATGTTTTTGAATACAAATAAATTTTCCATTTTTAATTGGTCTATCCTATCGCAAAAACAAACGATAGATTTACTATTGACTTTTTTATAATTAACGATAATGTACTCTGATTCACAACATAAAGCTTTATACGAGCGCTCTAAGACCTTATTAACCCTTGCCCTTGCCTCTACAGAAACAGCTGCCATACAGCAAATTAAGGAACTTTCTGAAGTCATTCCTTATCACGAATGGCGCTACTATGTATTGGATCAACCTATTTTGAGTGATTTTGAATACGATACACTTTTTAAGAAATTAGAATCTTTAGAAGCCTTGTTTCCTAGTTTGTTGCAAAGCAGCTCACCAACACAACGGGTATCTAATGACTTGACAGATCACTTTGCAAGCGTTCAGCACCTAACACCGATGTTATCACTTGAAAACTCCTACAATGCGGAGGATTTGAATAGTTTTGACGAGCGAATCAGAAAGATGATTGGTACAGAGATTCCTGAAACAGGCATTGAGTACTGTGTAGAGCCTAAATTTGATGGTGGAACAATTGTTTTGGTCTACGAAAATGACGTATTGGTTCGTGCCGCTACTCGTGGCAATGGCGCACAAGGGGACGATATAACCCCCAATGCAAAAGCCATTCGAACGATTCCTTTGAAAGCTAATTTTTCAAAATATGGCATCCAAAAAGTAGAGTTGCGTGGAGAGGTCTTAATTCGTAAAGATTTGTTCGAAGACATCAACAAAAATCGTTTAAAAAAAGGAAAACAACTTTTTGCCAATACTAGAAATGCGGCAACAGGTGGCTTGCGCCTAAAAGATCCCAAACAAGTAAAAGAACGTGCCTTAGATGCCTTTATTTATCAGATGGGCTTTGCTACCAATATGGAAGGGGATGATGTTTTAAGTCAATTTGAAGAACACAACCAACAGATAGAAGCGCTAGCCAAACTAGGCTTTAAAGTGCCTAAAATAAATGTTGAACGCACGGTCTGCAAAGACATTGCTAGCGTTAGTACCTATTGTGATAATTGGCAGGTGCAGCGAGAAGCGTACCCCTTCGAAATTGATGGAATGGTGGTTAAAGTCAATCGTTTGGATTTGCAAGACCTCTGTGGCTATACTAGTCATCATCCACGCTGGGCAATTGCCTTCAAATTTAAAGCAAAACAAGCAACCACAAAACTCTTAGACATTGATTACCAAGTAGGCAGAACAGGTGCTGTAACTCCTGTCGCACGCCTAGAAACGGTCGATTTAGCTGGAGCAAAAATATCAAATGTCTCCTTGCACAATGCGGATTTCATCAAAGAAAAAGACATTCGGATTGGAGACACGGTCTTGGTAGAACGTGCTGGAGATGTGATTCCTTATATTGTTAAAACAATGGCAGAATTGCGAGATGGCTCTGAAAAACCAGTTGTTTATCCGACCACTTGTCCTGTCTGTAGTGCTGAATTAGATCGCCCTGAAGGAGAAGCCGTGTGGCGTTGTATTAATGCTAGTTGTGAAGCCTTAATTGTAGGTAAAATGATTCATTTCGTTTCTAAAAATGCGATGAATATAGATGGTTTTGGCGAGGCGTATATTGAGCGTTTTTATAAGGAAGGACTATTGCACAGTTTAGCGGATATTTACCGTTTGGATTACAAAACAATTGCCTTCTTTGAAGGTTTTGGAAAGCGCTCGGCTGAAAAATTACAAACCGCTATAGAAAAAACAAAAAATAATCCAGCACATCGTCTGCTCTATGCGCTAGGCATTCGACACATAGGAAGAACGAATTCTAAAATTTTGATGGCAGAAGTCGCAAAAATTCAAGATTTAGCCCATTGGTCTTTGGAACAACTTTGTACACTTAAAGACATTGGACCGATTGTCGCACAACAGGTCGTAGACCTCTTTAAGCTTCCTGAAACGATTGCGCTCTTAGATGAATTTGAAGCATTAGGTGTTAATGTGTATCAATTGGAATCTGAAAAGAAAAAAGAAGTGGCGTTGGATGCTCCTTTGGCTGGAAAAACGGTTGTTTTCACGGGAACCTTAACTCAAATCAAACGAGATCAAGCCAAAGAATTAGTCGCCAATGCCGGTGGAAAAGCCGTTGGAAGTGTTAGTTCTAAATTAAGCTATTTAGTAGCTGGTGAAAAAGCAGGTTCGAAACTCACAAAAGCACAAGCCTTAGGCATTTCAATCTTAACAGAACAAGAGTTTTTAACCCTTATTGGACAATAATTTTTAACTAGTTTATTCTATTCTTAAAAACGAAAGCAATGCCAATTTTAGAATCACATAGACAACTTATCAACGATGCCATTTTAAGTTTGGGAATCAAGCCTGATATTTGTCAACAAAAAGAGAATCCCAACCTGTGGAAATTACACCGAGGAACGGCTCAGGTTATCATTGTCGTACAAGAATCAACCAACCATTTGGAAGATAAAGTATCGACTATCTCAATGATGTCACCTATTTTGCAAATCCCTACTGATTTTGAAAAAACAAAAGAATTATATGATTTTATATTAGACGCCAATCACAAATTAATTACGGAGTCCTTTAGTGTTTCTAATCAATGGTTGCTTTTGAATAGCAGTTATTATTTAGATGATATGCGTCGCCAAGAAATCATACAGATGCTAGATGCCTTAAGCTTTCACGCTCAATCGTTCATACGAATTATAGGCGAAGAATTTGGCATCAATCAAGAAACTAAATAGTTGGACAAAAACAAGTAGATGGACAAAAATAATTAACACTAAAACAGGGCATCTTTTGTCCATCTACTGAGTTGTTTAACAATTAGCTGCGCTGCTAGGTTCTGCTTTTGGTACAGCCTACCAAGCTTACCCCGCTCACTACGTTCATGTGGTGCTGTCTCTTGTTTCGCTACAGCCTAAGAAATGCAGTCTTACCTTTCGTGCTACTTATTCTTTTTGCTCAGGAGCATTTCTCTTCTTGTTCGTGGTAGCGAGCTAAAGCAAGGCTTTTTAAGGAATTAAGAAGAGGTTTTCGGGTACTCAACAAGTACGAAATTGCAGCCAAACTAAGTAATGGTCCATTGAAATGAAAAAACGCTTCTCATTTTACAACAATAAACTGTCCTTAAATGAACAGATTCTAAAACAAGCCTTATTTGCGCTAACCCTTATTTCCTTTTATTGTTCGATCCTATATGGCTGTTTATTATCCATCAATTCTACGGCATTTATCAATGCTTTAGTGAGTTTAATTATTTTTTCTGGCTTAATTTTCGTCTCTCCTAGTGATGGAAAAATGGACCCTTTGGCAGAACTTTTTTTTGGTTTTTATGCCTTGCTTAGCCTCTCCCTTAATTGGATATTCGCCAATGGACTGTATGGCGGCACAGGCTATTTCTTTTTAATATTAATTGGTTTTTATGCCGTCGCAAGTTCCAAGCCCTATTACATTCAATTTATTGGTTTTATTATCTTCGATGTTTTTCTACTCTTACTAATAGAGTATAATTATCCTCAATACATCCAGTTTGATTTATCTACGACAGAAGTTTTTTGGGCTTCTAGTTTCAATTTATTAATCTCCTTTCTCATTTGCGCTTTAGCCCTTATTTTAGTAAAAACAGCCTACAATAAAGAGCATAAAAATGTCATTGAGAAACAAAGTCGATTAATTGCAGCCAACAATGCCCGTTCTCGATTTTTGGCTAATATCAGTCATGAAATCCGAACACCACTCAACGGAGTAATGGGCATGGCTTCTTTGTTAGAAGCCTCTAAACCAAATGTAGAACAAAAAGAGTATGTCAAAACCATAAAAGTCAGTAGTAAAAGACTTCTCAAAATTATTAATGAAATCTTAGATTACTCTAAAGCAGAAGCTGGAAAAACAGAACTTCGAATGGAGCCTTTTGCCTTGGTCGAATGTATTGAACATGCCATCAATATTACGCGCCCAAAAGCCTTAGAAAAAGCACTCACTTTAACCTGTTTTATCGAAAAAAACATTCCCAATATACTTTTTAGTGACGGAGGAAAAATTCAACAAGTCTTAGTCAACTTGATTGGAAATGCCATCAAGTTTACCGAAAAAGGTAGCATTCATCTTCGGGTGCAACAAACGAGTAAAATTGATCAAACGATTCGTTTAGAATTTAGCATTCAAGATACAGGGATTGGCATTCCCAAAGAAAGTCTAAGTGATTTGTTTGATGCGTTTACACAAGTAGACGATTCTAGAACAAGGTTACAAAGTGGTACGGGGCTAGGCTTAGCCATTTCAAAACATTTTGTGGAATTGATGGGGGGAAAAATCTGGGTAAATAGTACCGAAAAACAAGGCTCTACCTTTTGCTTTTCGATTCAATTAGAAGTACTCAAAAACCAAGCGCTCCTTAGCCTGCCAACGGATCCTATTATTATTGACAACCAAATTGCCAACAAAACAACCTTAGATATTTTATTGGTTGAAGACGATAAAATCAACCGCTTGCTTGCCGTTCGAGTTTTAGAAAAAATGGGGTACCAACCTACTACCGCAACAAATGGGCAGGAAGCAATAGATATTCTTAAAGCGCATCCTTACAATCTAATTTTAATGGATATACAAATGCCTGTTTTGGATGGACTGCAAGCGACTAAAATAATACGGAAAGATTTTTTGCAGCAACCCACTATTATTGCAATGACCGCCAATGCCATGTTAGAAGATCAGCACCTTTGTGAAGCCGCAGGAATGGACGATTTTTTATCCAAGCCGATTGATGTTAAAAGCCTAGAAGCAATGCTCCTCAAATGGGGCGAAAAACTCTAATGTAAAGCCTAAAAAGCATCCTTTTGGGGCTTAGTCGATCTTTCAGCAATAGCAGCCTTATTACAAACGCTTCTTACACAACAAAACAAGAAGGAATGACAAAAAAATAAGCGCTCAAAAATGGAGCGATTACCTAAACCCTTTACTTCCTTTCTAACAGGCTACATGGTCCATTTAAGCCCTTCGTTTCATTCTTTGTTTTTTTGCTCTAGCTCAATATTATTTGCTACCTTTGCGACATAATTAAAAAGAATACGCATTCGTAGAACTTTTTGATTTTTAAACCAAAAAAGTAATCGCATCAACTATGAAAATAAAAGCAACTAGCATCAATAACTTAACCGATGCCCGTTATTTTGCCGCTTGGAATGTAGAGTGGCTTGGCTTTTCGCTCGAAATCGGAAGCCCTAATTATACCCGCCCTCAAGACGTAAAAGAAATTAAAGACTGGTTGGTTGGGCCTAAAATCGTTGGAGAATTTGGATTGGATCAGAGCTTAACAGAGATACAAGAAGCCGTCAAACTATTACAACTGGAGGGCGTTCAACTGAGTATGTATGCCGACCTTAGTCTTGCCGAACAATTGCAAGAAGTGACCGTCATCAAAGAGTGGGTTTTAGACGACTTGACCAACATGGATGGCTTTGTAGAGCATTGTACGATTGCAGCAAATCAAGTCGATTACTTCTACTTAGATTTAGAAAAAAACAACATCAGTTGGGCGGATTTACAAGCCAATTCAACAGCCTTAAAAAGCTTGCAAGAACTCTGTACAGAATATGCCGTTCTGATTAGTTTAGTCTGCCCTCCTGAGCAGATAGAAGCTTATTTAGACAGCGTTAAACCACATGGCATTAGTTTACAAGGAGGAGAAGAAGAGAAAGTAGGCGTAAAATCCTTTGATGATTTGGATGCTATTTTTGAAACCTTAGACGATTTAGATTTAATTTATTAAAACGATATTATCATGAGTACTTGGTTTGCAACTTGGTTCGATTCTAGTTATTATCACTTATTATATCAACATCGTGATGATAGTGAAGCACAATTTTTCATGGATAATTTAGTGCAATATCTAAAGGTTCCTAAACAGGCAAAAATATTAGATTTAGCTTGCGGCAAGGGGCGGCACTCTATCTATTTGGCGAACAAAGGTTTTGATGTTGTGGGCGTAGATTTATCTCCAGAAAGCATTGAACACGCTCGGCAATTTGAACACGACCACCTGCATTTTGACACGCACGATATGCGGATGCCTTTGCGTGTTGGTCCGTTTGATTATATTTTCAACCTCTTTACCAGCTTTGGTTATTTTCCAACAGAGGCGGAGCATCTTCAGACGCTTCAAGAAATGAAGCAGGGCTTAAAATCAAAAGACAGTACACTTGTTATTGATTTTTTTAATGCCCATAAAGTCATTCAACAGCTTGTTTTAACAGAAGAAAAAACACTCTCTGGAATTACGTTTAAAATCAATCGACGCGTAGAAAACGGGTACATTCTTAAAGACATTCGTTTTGAAGATCAAGGTCAAAAATTCCATTTTCAAGAAAAAGTACGTGCCTTTACCCTAGCCGATTTCCAAGGCCTTCTAGAACAAGTTGGTTTGAAGCTTCAAGCACACTTTGGAGGCTTTGATTTATCGACCTACGACCCGACGAGTTCCAATCGTCTCATTTTGATTGCGAAACCATGTTAGAAGTACTCATAGAACGAGATAAGGAGCTTTTCGCCTTAATCAACACGCAGTGGAGCAATGCCTTTTTAGATCTCCTACTCCCCTATTGGCGAACAAAGACGACTTGGATTCCATTGTATATTCTATTGTTTTTAATCATTGGAAAAGATAGAGGTTTCAAAATTATTTGGGTGCTAATTGTCTTGGGTTTAACCATTGCTTTAGCCGATCAAATCAGCAGTGAATGGATAAAAAAAATCGTGGAACGGGTACGCCCTTGCAATGATTCTAGCCTTCCTACTGTTCGAAACTTAATTCATTGTGGGAGTGGCTTTAGTTTTACCTCCTCTCATGCGACCAACCATTTTGCGCTGGTCATGCAGCTTTTCCTTATTTTTAGAATGACTTGGAAAACGAGGTACTTTGTTGCCTTATTTATCTGGGCGGCACTCATTGCTTATGCTCAAATTTATGTAGGTGTACATTATCCTTTGGATGTATTGGCGGGTGGATTATTAGGCGGTGTATTGGCTTGGTTCGTCCATCAAATTAGTGCTTGGTT
>CACVAQ010000021.1 GCA_902727865.1 uncultured Aureispira sp.
TATAAAAAAAGTACAATAATCGTTTAGACTCTTGTACTTCTTGAATTAATAATTAATCACAATTTTTTGGGTATTTTATTTTTTCTTAGACTCTGCAACACGTTCATATAAAAAAACAACTTCGTCAAAAGAAAAAAGCACTTGTTCGCTTAATTTGATCGCATCAATAAGCTTATCTTTTTCTTGAACAGTGATCTCACTCGCCCCCATAACAGACATAATATTCTTTTCTACTTCCTCCCAACGATTAGTTATATTTAACAACTCCGTGTCAATTTCTTCTGTATTTTGAGCATTAGAAATTAAATTTTTTAAAGAGCTATTAAAAAGACCTAAAGCTTCGCTAAACTTACGATTTACTTCGGCCTCGTCTCCTATCTTGTTAAACTTTGTCACCGTAAAAAACAACAGTCGTTGCGATAACATTCTTTGTCGGCCAGAGACATTAATGACATTAGACAATCCATTTTTATCGTTGATCATCTCTTGATCTTTGTTTGCGGTTTGTGCAACAGCATATTGCTCTAACAAAGTGACTGCGTCATTACAAGCTTTTAATATTTTCTCATTAAACTTTAAAATGATTAAAGCATTTTCTTCACTGAAATCATCGCTGTAAATAAACTTATAATTTCTCCACAAAATTTCCACATATCGAAATTGGCTTTTAATGTCGTCTGTAGGAGCATATTCCTTTAGTTCCTTTAGGTTATTTTCAAACAGGCGAGCACTCCCTTTTAGATGTTCTTTGTGTTTAGCTGGATCTAGATTACCAATTATAATCATATAAGACTTAGCAATGCGCTGTGTTAACATTCGCTGATATCCCGCTTTATTAATCGCCTCATAAATCGACAGACCTAATGGCTTTGAAGTGCTTGGAGATAAAGTAGTGGCGTTTAGAGAGCTTATTGCAAATGAAGCAATCATAATTAAGGAAAATATTGTTTTCATAAGATTTTTTTTAATAATAACAGATTAATCAAATGGTACTCAACAGAGTGCATGTATTCAATTCAGCACCATGCACTAATAACTCACGAATTGTATTAATGCTCGCGTTCGTACAAAAACACGACCTCATCAAAAGCAAACAATACCTGTTCGCCTCCTTTCATTGCTTTAGCCAACAACTCTTTGAATTGTACCGTGTTACTTTCTGAGTTTAAAACCACATTCAAGTTGCTCTCCATATCCGACCAAAGTTTTGAAATAGCAAGTAGTTCTGTATCTATTTGAGCCGTATTCTTGGAGTAAGACATCAATCGTTTAAAGGTTTCTTTAAAGGTACTAATGGCACTTTCTAATTGTTGATTTTGAGTATTAGCATCGCCAATTGAATGCGTTTTTGTCAACGACAAAAATAAAATACGCTGCACTAACATTCGTTGTCTTCCCGATAGATTAATAATAGACGACAAATCACTATCTCTTACTCTTGTTTCTTGATCTTTATTGGATTTATGCTCTATCGCATGTTCTTCAAATAAACGTACAGCATCGTTGCATGCTTTTAGTATCTTGTCATTGAATTTTATAATAATTAGCGCATTCTCTTTACTGTAATCGTCACTATAAATAAATTTATAATTTTGCCATAAAATTTCAACATAACGCAACTGTACTCGAATTTCTTCATTTGGGGAAAAAGCTTCTAATTCTTTCAAGTTACTCTCAAATATTTTTGCACTTCCTGCTAAATGCTCCTTGTATTTATTTTCGTCAATGCCACAAACTACAGCGACATAAGACTTAGCGATCCGTTGGGTTAACATCCTTTGATACCCCGCTTTATTAATCGCTTCAGCAATACTCATATTGATTTTGCTTGTTGTCGGGGCATCTTTTATTGCAAAAGAAATCGTACTAGTTAGGACAAGAGTAAATAAAAACACGAATCTCATAATTTTTAATTTAATAGTATAATAATGTAATAGCCTAATGGAGTTGCAAAGCTATATTATTTTTTATTAAAAAAACATTAATTCTTGCCAAAGAGGTGTCCATTCTTGCCCAGCTCTAAAATAAAGGGTCATTCTCATTTAAACAGGGACTTTAAATAGGATAAATCAACGCATTTTTTTGATATGCTTCAAAAGTTTTTTGCAAAACCAAGTAAAATAGACTACCTTGAAAGACAATTCAACAACTGTTTTTGTGCCACCAAAATTCTGATTTAACATGAAAGAAGTGCCGTTAATTCCTGCCGATCATTGGTTTTTTAGAAATTCCTTAGTCTTATTAAAAGATCCTTTGGCTTTCGTTATCAGTAATTTTGAAGAATATGGTGACATTTACAATGTAAATTCTACGATCTTCACGATCTATATAACCGCCAACCCAGAACATATCCAAGAAATTTTGGTCACCAACAAAAAGAATTATCCTAAAAGTGACGACTATAAGGTTTTAAAACATTCTTTAGGAAATGGCTTACTGACCAGCGAAGGAGATTTTTGGAAAAAACAGCGTCGCATTATACAACCTGCTTTTTATAAGGACAGCATGAACAAATTGCTAGACATTATGCTCGCCTCTACCCTAAAGGCCGTGGAGGCATTAAAAAGCAAAACACAAATTGAGTTGACCGACGAAATGCACTTTTTGACCTTGGATATTGTCACCCAATGTTTGTTTGGAACTGAATTAAAAACCGATAGCGCTAAAATTCAAAAGGCAATTACTGTTGAAAATGAGTATTTGGCAGGGCGTATTATGAAGCCACTACAAGCACCTTTTTGGGTTCCTACCTCTAAAAATAGAGCCTATCGGAAAGCGCGTAGCTATAGTAGCAGTCTTATTCTAGACATTATCAAAGAAAGACAAGAAAACCCTAGTGAACATCATGACCTATTGAGTATGCTCATGGGAACAGAGGATGCCGACACGGGCGAAAAAATGAGCAATCAACAACTCAAAGACGAGTCAATTACGATCTTTGTCGCAGGGCATGAAACAACTGCTAATGCCTTGAGCTGGACTTTTTATTTGCTCTCTCAGCATCCCGAAAAGCTACAACTATTACAAAATGAAATTGATAGGGTCTTGCAAGGAAGCCCACCCGATTTTAAAAGCCTACGAGCACTGCACTATACTCAAATGGTTTTGGAAGAATCCATGCGCCTCTATCCTCCTGCTTGGACTATTGGACGAAAAGTAGGCTGCGATACCAATATGAATGGTTATGAGATAAAGAAAGATAGTCGATTGATTTTGGATGTCTTCACCTTGCATCGTCATCCCGATCACTGGGAAAATCCAATGGCTTTTGAGCCAGAACGTTTTGAACCAGAACAAAAAAAGCAACGACATAAATATGCGTACATTCCTTTTGGTGCTGGACAGCGTATGTGTGTTGGGAATAGTTTTGCTATGATGGAAATGCAGGTTGTCTTGGTGCTCTTCTTACAGCATTTTAAACTCACCTTAGCGAAAGATGCTCCAGAGGTTGTTCCTGAGCCTTTGATTACTTTGCGGCCTAAGAATGGTATTTTGATGGATATTAGTGCTCGATAATTTCATTGGTGTTGAAGATTTGAAAAGGGATTCATTCATACCTTTTCAAATCTTCAACTTATTCCTCAATTGTCTTATTCCAAAATAGGTGCAAAAATATCTTCGTCATAGCCCCCTTCTTGATACGTTTGGTAGGCTTTTACCTTTGTTAAGGCGATGTCTGCAATACCTGCATCGTGGCTTGTCGCTACTTTTGCTCCCGTAGAAAATGTTTCCCAGTTTGCCCAACTTACTTCAAGCCCTCCAATAGGAATAATGCCGACCCACATTTTCCAAGCTTTAGGCAAACCAGTATCGTCTAACAGCCAAAGATAAGAATCTCCTGGCGTGACCCCTCCTGTTAAATAAGTGACCAACAAACCTTGTGTTCCATCTTCTAAATCAACCGCCCTAAGCTCTGGACTTCCGTTCCGAATTTGGGCAAAGCCGTTCATCCAAAAGGCATCGTTAATAAAATAAGCATAAGCCGTTTCTAGCATTTCTTGATCGTGCGCTTGCTCTTTTCCTGCTTTGTAAATCTTTCCCTTCATTGTTGTAGGGTTCAACAAAACCTTATTATCATTCCAGCGAACCGCTACTAAATGGCGTTTTTTGTCCCAAACGTATTCGTGTACGCCTACAAAGGTCCATTCTACATAATTTGTACGCTCCCAGGCATCTGCGTTGACTGCGGTTAACATTTTTTGAGCCAAAGCTTCAGCTTCTTCGCCTTGTTTTCCTTCTGGTAAGGGCTCGTTATAAACAAAATAAAGTACGACAAAAGCAACTAATAATAAAAGTAGGATGATTCCAAGTGCTTTTAATAAGCCTTTTCCGATCTTTTTGAGCATGATTGATGTATGTTTTATGATTTTTTTGATAAAATTATTTTGACGGCATTGTCAACCAAACAGGCAAGGTACAAGGGCAATAAAAAGCAATACAACTCCTTGCCCTTAGTGCGCTCGCCCACCTCTCAAGCCATTTGCCAACATAGATACCAAAATCCAAATGGACACCAGAATAGAGATACGCCCAATCAAATCGCCATACTTGGTATAGAACGTAATTTCATCATTTAGATAAATTTGATCTCGGATCGCTGTGGCTTCACCATATTTAGACGCATGGTAAATATGTCCTAGGCTATTGATAAAACAAGAAATACCAGTATTGGCTGAACGAACGACATAGCGTCGATTTTCTATCGCTCTCAAAGACGACAAATACATATGTTGACGATGTCCGTTGCTATTGTCCCACCAACCATCGTTGGTTATGACAAACAAAGCCTCTGCCCCTTCTTTTACATAATCGGTTACATAGTCGCCATAAATAGATTCGTAACAAATCAAAGGCGCTATGGTTCCTTGTTTTGATTTAAAAACAGCTCGTTTTTCTTGAGTTCCTAAACTGAGCCCTGGTGCGCCTCCTAGATCTAGAATCAAGTCCTTAAAAAAAGGAATACCACCAATATAAGGCATACTTTCTGCGCCAGGTACTAGCTTCGATTTTTTATAGTAAGGGATTTCTTTCGTCGTACTACTGAGTTGTATGGCAGCGTTGTGAGAATCTATATATTGACATCTGGTTTGATCGGCATTGCAATAGGTGTAAACGTTAGGAGGTTTGGATTCCCCTTCTTGGTAACGAACATATGCGCTTAATCCTGTCACCAAATTGAGGTTGGGATGTTCGACCGTAAATGCTCGAAGTTGTTTAATCACACTTGCATTTTCCAATTTATTGGCTTCTATGCCTCTAAAAGAAGTTTCAGGAAATAAGACATAATCTGTTGTAGCTGTAAGCGCTGTATTGGTCAGCTTCATAAACTGAGCAAATTGTTCTTTTTGGCTCACCCTGAATTTTTGGTAATGTGGCTCGTAGTTGGGCTGCACGCTTACTACTGCTACTGGTTGATCTACCCTTATATCATATGTCATATAGATGGCAAAAGAAATCATAATCGGCACAACAAAAGCAATCCCTGGTTTGATAAAAATCGCAGGGATAGAATTAGCAGGATGCTCGGTAGACCAATAGTTAAATAAGCCATTGGCAATCCAAATATTTAAGCCTAAAATCCATAAAGAACCTCCAAAAACGCCTGTAAACTCATACCATTGTATTATTGATGGGAAATGCGAAAAGCTATTGCCTAAAGTCAGCCAAGGCCAAGAAATATCCCAAGTTAAATGCCCGATTTCAAAGGTCATCCAATAACTCAAAAAGCCTAAGTTGGCGGCTCGTTGCCCCATTCTTTTCTTCGTTATGTGATAAAAGATAAAAGGAATGGTCATAAATACAGCATTCAAGGTATTGCCTAACATTCCTGCTACAAAGGAGCTGTTTTGAATCCACCAAGTACTTAGTAGATTCCAAATCAGAAAGGTATTAAAGGCAAATTTAAAGATCGTCCATTTAGAAGTCGTTTCTCGTGCTTTTGACACCACATCTTCCACCCAAAGTAAGGGAACAAAAGCAACGAACATCAAGAAAAAAGTCGGCATCGGCATAAATCCTCCTCCCAACAACACCCCCGAAAGCACACTGGCTGCCAAGAGCTTGTTTTTCTGTGGCAAGGTTGTTATGAACTGTCCCAAAAAAGACAAAACACTGGTCCAGATCAACAGCCAAAACCAAAGCACTCGCTGTCCCCAAAGTAGCTCTTGATCGTACAAGCTTTTTAAATCGTATCCTATATAAGTAGCAATGAGCAGACTAATTGTTCCGACAAGTAGCCTTATTTGCGTTTCTTTTTTCATCTTCTTCTTTTCCATTTATTTACAAGACTAGCTCCTTTAAGGAGTCCTTTTTTGTCTGCTGTATAAAATTTTCTTAAATCGTTCTTCTTGACAACACAATATAAATAACCATTGGGGCCCCCAAAAAGGACGTCACGACATTAATTGGAAGCATTTGATCGCTTCCTGGTAATTGGGCAATCAACTGACACAACAACAAGGTTATCATACCCAACAAAACGGTTCCTAACAACAAAATAAGATGTCGATGTGTTTGAAAAAACAGCCGCGCCAAATGCGGTACCGCAATACCAACAAAGGCAATGGGGCCACAAAAAGCCGTAATTCCTCCCGCCAAAACAGCCGTTACGATAATAATTTGCTGTTGTGCTCGACGCACATTCACGCCCATACTCAAAGCATATTGATCGCCTAACAACAAGGCATCCAAGGTTTTGCTTAATCCAAACGTTAATACAATAAAAATTAAACAAATTGGAAGCAACAAGGTCAATTCTGCCCAAGTTACCCCCGTTAAACTGCCCATCGACCAAAGGACAAATTGCTGCAAGGCTTCTTGGCTGCTAAAGTATTGTAACAAAGATACAATTGCACTCGTCGCACTACCAAACATTAAACCTAAAATTAATAAGGTATTAATATCTGAAATACGCCACGAAATTAACATTAATAAAAAGAGTACCAAACCTGCACCGAACATTGCCATCAAAATTAACATCCAATTGCTTGTTCCCAAAAAAGAAAAGAAGGCAAAAGAAGACAACCAACCTGAAGCTAAAATAAATAATGCGACTCCTAAAGAGGCACCAGAGCTAATTCCCAAGACAAAAGGTCCTGCAATCGGGTTTCTAAAAAAAGTTTGCATCAACAAGCCGCTAATTCCAAGGCTTGCCCCACTGAGCATTGCCGCTATTATTTTGGGCATTCTAAAGTTCCAAACAATCATGGCATCGCTCTTTTGCGTTGCCTTGCCAAACAAGGCATTAAGGAGCCGATCTATAGGAATGTCTACAGACCCCAGCACTAGATTAAGCATAAATAATGCCGCTAGTAAGGCGATAAGAAGGCTTATTTTGGTTCCGATGGACAAGGTTGAACGATCTTTTTAATGCATGAACAATACAGGTAATCTGAAGCGACCTCATTAGCTTTCTGCGTAACAGCAGTTGTTAAGGACTTTCTAGAGATTTAAAGTTGTACGTAATAATACAAACTATCCGACGACAGCTTTTCATCGTGAAGAAGGTGTACAAAATCTTTTAAAACTAAATGCGGATTGACAATCGCAGATTCAAAAATATCGACGCCACCGTTTTCCGTTACTCGCTTATAATAATTGTACAACTGCCCTTCTTGAAAGGCTTTAAACGCTTGGTATTTTGGTTCAGACGCTCCTAGTGTTTCTTTGTTCGTCCAGTTCGACGTATTAATCCAGCGATCTGCGTTTACCCCTTTTGCATAAACGGCTTCAAAATCTAAAGGCACACCGCTCAAACTTTCATCTTCTGCCCACAAATAATGCCCGCCTGCATCTCGAATAAAGCTTGCCATCAAACTTTTTCCTCCTGCAACATACCAAGTGCCTTTATAAACCGCTCCTGTTAAAACGGTTGGTTGGTTCGTATAGCTAGCTGCTTTCTTTTTTAAGGCTTGGTATTTTTCGGCAATTTGGGCGCATTTTGCTTGTGCTTCTACTTCTTTTCCTAATAAACAGGCAACAAAAACAGCCCACTCTGCACGTCCTAAAGGTGTTTCCTCCATAAAGTCAGACAATAAAATGGCAGGAACGCCCATTTCATTAAATTTCTGATAAGCCTCTTGATCTCCAATGCTGTAGACTAGTGCCACGTCTGCATTTGTGGTTAAGGCGGTTTCATAATCTATCGTATTACTCCCTCCGATGTCTGCAATGGCTCCTTGGGCAAGTCTGTCTTGAACCTTCTTATTATACACATAAGTGCCGTTCGATAGCGCAACAATTTTATCCGTTGCGTCCAAAAAAGCTAAGAAAGCAACATCAACCGTACTTGTGCAAATAATTCGCTCCACGGGCACAGGGATTTTAAGGGCCTTGGGATAATGCTTGGGCGCTTTGCTGCCTTTGGGATACAATACGTATTGAAATTGATCTTGGGCGTTTTTCCAAGCTGTTTTTATACTTAAAATGGTGAGTTCCCCTTCTTTTTCTATCGTAAAATTATTGGCATGATGAAGCCTTAAAACGGTCTTAGTTGTTGTATTAGAGACGGTTGTTGTTTCATTGTTATCACAAGAAATAAGAAAACAACAGCAAAGCAACAGGAAATAAATTAACATAGTAGGATTGTTTTGTGCCGCAAAAATACAAAAAACACTAAGCTTTTCTTCCTTCTCCTCACTTTCCTTCAAAAGGAAACCGCTATTCCGACTCTTTTTCTGTAAAAAAGGTATTGAATCTACTTTTCAGTATAATACTCCGTTGTAATGTCAATAGGCAGAGCGCTTTTTTTGCCTTCGTTTATTGTTTTTTAAAACAAATTGATTACTTTTATTTACAAGAAACAAAAATATGCACTTATTTGATTTAAAAAATTGCGGATGTCATGTTAAGCTCAAGATTATATCCATTTCCTCAAAACGAGTTAGAAGTTCGTTCTAACATCATTTTGAAATACTTCAAACAATGGTCTACTCAATTGATCCACAGCATTAAAATGGAAGGATTGGAAGAGAAATTTGCCTTTGTAGATCTTTCTGTTGGCTTTGGCTTGGAGGGTGCGACCGCTAATGGGGCAACTGAATGTAGCAAAGCAGTGGCGACAAAAATACTCCAATTAAGCGCAAAAAATAAAGCCTTGTGTTCTATGCTTTCTATCATTTTGAATGACAAGGAAACCGAAATCATTGCGAATATAACAAAAGACATTGCGAATATTGATTGGATAGAAACCTTGACTTTTCAACCTTCTATCCATTTGTCCGACGTTGATGCGCCTGTTTTAGCGGCACTTTCTCCTATAAAAACCTTGCCTACTTTGGCGATTTTGGATTGGTGGAATTACAAAGGGGTTACTATAGAGTTATTACAAAATTTAGTGTATAAAAGTGGCGCAGATTGTTTGTTTGTCTTTGATTACAAATCAATTCTCAATGCCTTTCCTAAAAAAAGCAAGCAAGAGGATTTAGTTCGAATTTTTGGACTGGCTATTCTTACAGAACTAAAGGAACAATTAAAAGGGCGTATCCCTGCTTATCAAAAAGAAAAATTGCTTTTAAATGCACTAAGACAGCGCTTAAATCAAACTGCAAAAACGCCTTATCTCTTGCAATATAAGTTTTATGATACTGGGAATAAAACCAGCCACTTTTTATTCTTTATCAGTCAAAACCAAGCGGCTTATACCTTGATGCGAGAAGTTTTTTGCGCTGAAAGCCAAGTCATCGAAGATGGTATTGGCAATTTGGAGTACAATCCCAACAAAGGCGCACAACAAAAGATTAGTAGTCAAACGCTTTTTGGATCTATGTTCAAACTAGAACAAGACTTGCTTCAAACCTATAAATCGCAAACCTTGCAGATTGCTGACATCTATGAAAATCATCATTCTGGAAAAACCTTGGTTAAGAAAAATTATATTGACGCCTTGCTTAATTTAGAACGTAAAAATAAAATTACCGTCACACGAAAACGCCAAAGAATGCGCCTTCAAAATGACTTAAGGCTTAATGAC
Organism: uncultured Aureispira sp.; assembly: GCA_902727865.1. Classification (GTDB taxonomy): domain Bacteria; phylum Bacteroidota; class Bacteroidia; order Chitinophagales; family Saprospiraceae; genus Aureispira. The sequence continues at coordinate 9,971 of CACVAQ010000021.1, forward strand.
AGTATTTTTGTATCTTTTAACAAGTAGTTGTTGTTAATCTGCCTTAATTCTCTTTTCTTCGTTGATCATAAACATGAATAGAATAGAATTGTATAGAGGCGAAATACTGATTTTTTCATTTATTGAGCTTCCAAAAATAAGACTACCAATCGGTAGGCGTTTTTTGAAGCGATAAGAAATGGAAAAATGCTATTTTGACATACGAAACTATTCGTAAGAATGTTTAATAAGTTCATAAAATTTATCGGTTGGTTGACAATTCAAAGACTCAGGCGGTCAAAAACGGTCAAAGAACCAATTTATCTTTCATCTAAGGAACAGTAAATAAATAAGATGAACATTTGAATAATATTTTTGCCTCAA
>CACVAQ010000022.1:0-7344 GCA_902727865.1 uncultured Aureispira sp.
TTTTTTTAGTTCAAAGACTCTTAAAAGGGTTTATCAGGTAGAATTTATTGCGATACAAAAAGTATTTCGCACAGATATAAGACAGTACAATTACTTAACAATTTAACACTAGTATGAAATTAAGAAATATAGTATTTCCTGCTTGCTTCATTGCACAAGCTTTTTTTGTAAATGCTCAAGCACCAGAAAACTGGTATAACTTGGACAAAGAAACAGATAATGTTCAAGGAGTTAGTTCAGAAAAGGCCTATAAAGATTTATTAGAAGGTAAAAAATCTTCTACCGTCATTGTAGCAATTATTGACTCAGGAGTGGATGAAGAGCACGAGGATTTGAAGGATGTAATGTGGGTGAATAAAGACGAAATTGCTGGCAATGGCATTGATGATGACAAAAACGGTTACATTGATGATGTCTATGGTTGGAACTTTATTGGAGGAAAAGATGGGAAGAACATCAACAAAGATAGCTATGAGCTAACGCGTGTTTATTCTTACCTAAAGAACAAAAAACGTAACAAGAAAGAAGAAGAGCGTTATAAAGCAATTCGAGAAGTTTTTGATGAGAAAGTGACTGGAATGCAAGAGCGAAAGCAAAACGCAGAAGCGATTTTTACGGTTATTTCTTCTTTAGTGGAAGCATTGGGCGACAAACCAATGACTGCTGAAAATGTTAAGGCAATTAAAGATTCAGGAGATAAAATTAACATGGCTAAGCAATTGTTTGAGTCTGCTTTTGCGCCTAGATTAGAAACGCCACAGGATACGTTTCCTGTTGCTGCAATTCTTAAGGAACTGGAAGGTACGTTGAATTACTTCTCTGATGGTTTGGAGTATGGTTATAACGAAGAATTTAACCCTAGAGATATTGTAGGCGATGATTACATGAATTCTAAAGAAAAGATCTACGGAAATAATGATGTAACAGGACCAGATGCAAGACATGGGACGCATGTTGCAGGTATTGTAGGTGCGGTTCGTACAAACGACTTAGGAAACAAAGGCGTTGCCGACAATGTACAATTGATGGCGATTCGTGCGGTCCCAGATGGTGATGAGCGTGATAAAGATGTTGCCAATGCGATTATTTATGCTGTTAATAACGGTGCAAAGGTAATTAATATGAGTTTTGGTAAAGCGTATTCTTTTGACAAAAAAGTAGTTGATAAAGCTGTAAAATACGCAGAGAAAAAAGGTGTTTTGTTGGTACATGCTGCTGGGAATAGTGCCTTGAATACAGATGTTGAAAGCAATTATCCAAACAAGTACAACAAAGATAAAACCGTTAAGGCTTATAGTAACTGGTTAGAAGTTGGAGCGCTTTCTTGGAAAGATGGTGCGGATGCGCCTGCTACTTTTTCTAATTATGGCAAAAGAAATGTAGATCTATTTGCTCCTGGTGTAGATATTTACGCAACCATTCCTGGTTCTAAATACGAAGCATTGAGTGGTACTAGTATGGCTTCTCCTGTGACAGCAGGTGTTGCTGCGTTGGTTTGGTCTTATTACCCAAAGTTGACGGTAAAACAATTGCGCCAATGTTTGGTAGAATCTACTGTGAAAGTGGACGCTTATGTTAATGTTCCTGGATCTTCAGGAGCAACACAAGTTGAGTTTAAAGATTTGTGTAATACAAGTGGTGTCGTGAATGCTTACAATGCCTTGAAAATGGCTGAAAGTATGGTCGGTTCTAAGAAAAAATAAGTTGTATCTACTGTTGTTAGAATCGTAGAATACGATCATAAAAACCTTCTCTAAGTTTAAAGACTTAGGGGAGGTTTTTTTTTATGGCCAATAAAAAACTCAAATCCTTAAAAAAGAATGTGTTATAGTTGCCAATTTTTGAAAGGAAATAGCTTAAAGCGATTGCTTTAGGTCTAAAAAAAACAGCATTATTTTAAATAATAGTTCGTTATTTTTTAGCTTTTTTTAATAAAAAATATAAAAAAAACATTACTTTAGACCGATTGGCAAGGTTTTGATGTTTCAGTTATTCAATAGGCATCATGTTGATAATCAACTGACACGTATTGATAAAGTGTTCTTACTAATAAAATCGTAATTTGTTGTAATAAAAACACACCCTTATCTGTTTGTTTTCTCACTCAGAAAATTTCAAAAAAAAACACATCGACTTAACCATTTTCTGAATACATTTCAGACAATCACTTATCTATTTCAAAAAAAATTATACATTCTATGAAATTTTTTACACACCTATTGGTCTCTATTCTGTTTACACTAGGAGTAAATTGCCCTATAGAAGCGACACCTGATTACACCGATTACCTACCCAAGTATCGAAGTCAGAACAAGAACTTTATGCTCACAAAAATCGAATATAAGTCTAGTGAGATGGTTATTCACTTTAGATATATAGCGAGTAGAGAGGAAGAAAACATCTACTTCCCTGGCTCTTCTAGGTCTACTGCTTGGAAATTATACACGTCTTCAAGAGGGGCTTCTGATCTTATAAAATATGCTAGGTTAGAAAATATTAAAATTAATGGGGTCTTAAAAGCTGAAAAAATAGAAGCAGGAGAGGAACCTTCTTTTGTTCCAAGATATGGAGAAATTATTCGAGGAGAAGCACATTTTAGCAAACTGCCAGGGAATATACGAGCCATTAATTTTAAGGCAAGTACTTTGGGGATTTTTAGCGATATTCTAGTAAAAGAAGATGATAGCCCAATGTTAGGAACGGAAGAGCAAATGAAAGGCAACGAAAATCGTTTTGATCGAGCCTTAGGAAATTCGGGGATAACAGTTGTTGCAGAAGGAAGTTCATCTGAGTTTGCTACTGAAAAGGATAAAGCTATTATAAAAGCAAAAAAACCGATTAAATACACTCCTAAACAATTAAATTCAGCTAAAGATTTTGATTGCAATACTCGCGTCATCTTAAAAAATGTATATTTTGGTGATAATAGCGCTACGTATGATGGCCGTATCAATGCAATGAAGACGATTCAAGTGATTGTAGATTATATGAATTACCATCCAGAATCTATAATTATTTTACATGGACATAGTGATGTATTAGGGGATCAAATTCGAAATTTTGAATTATCTAAAGAACGTGTATTAGCGGTTCGGAATTCCTTGGTGCTTAGGTCTATTGACAACGATAGAATTAGAGTCATTGCGCATGGAAGTAAACAACCTTTATCTAATTTAAAAAAAGGGGGAAAAAAGAATAGAAGAGTCGAGGCAGAATTAGTTTGTGAAGAATAAGTAGTTGTCTCTAGACAGCAAAAGCGCTCGCTCAAAGAGGGCTTTTTTAATAAAAAAAAATAAAATTAGACCCAAAAAGCACTTCTAGCACTTAAAAATATTTTTAAGTGCTAGAAGTGCTTTTTTTGTAAAAAGAAGGATGAAAGAAGCTTGTTTTGCCCTGAATTATACCTGAGGGGTTTATGATCGTTATCAAAGTCGTGTAGCTTGGTTAATAAGCTTCCCAGCCTGTTGGTACTCCAAAATAGAGGCATGGAGAAGGCGGCAGCGGTTATTCTAGTGTCAAAGGTAGCTCTACAAAAAAGTCTGTTCCTTTGTTCTCTACAGACTCAAAGTAAATTTGCCCTTTAGCCATCTCTACAATAGTTTTAGACATCGCCAAACCAATCCCTGTTCCAGAGCTTTTGGTGGTAAAATTAGGGACAAAAATATCGTCTTCTTGCGCTTTCGGAATCCCACAGCCATTATCTGAAATTTTCAAAATAGCGGTCGTACTAGTTGATGCTAGTTGTACTTTTATAATCCCTGGTTGATCGTCGGGAATGGCTTGGATTGCATTTTTGAGTAAGTTGTTTAGTACCCGCATAATTTGCGTTTTATCGGCAAATATAATACATTTATTCGCTGTCATATCTAAGTACAACTGAACGTTTTCTTCTTCTTTAAAAAGGCTATAAGCATTACTGACTAACTCATTCATGTTTAAGGATTCCTTGTTGGCTGTCGGCATTTTTGCAAAGTTAGAAAACTCAGAGGCAATGTGCGCTAGGCTATCAATTTGCTCAATCAAGGTATTGGAAACACGCTTGACCATTTTTTGCGCCTTTTCTGGATTCGTATTCACGACCCTTTCCAACAACTGAATGTTGAGTTTCATCGGGGTCAGTGGATTCTTAATTTCATGGGCAATTTGTTTTGCCATTTCTCGCCAAGCGCTTTCCCGTTGGGATCGAGCTAGTTTCTTACTACTATCTTCTAATTCCTTAATCATGTGGTTGTAACGATCGACAAGTTCTCCAATTTCATCCCGATTGTCCCAAATTAAGGGCTCATTCTTTTTTCCTAATTCAACGGCATCCAGTTTTGACCCAATGACAGAGAGCGGGTTGGTCACCGAATTGGCAATAAAAAAGGCGGCACCACCAGCAATTAATAAAAAGATCACATAGACGTTTAACAAGGCGCCCAGAAACTCGGCAACATCTTGGGAACCAATATTATTAGAGCCCGCCAAATCATAAGGAAGGTTCAGATAGGCGATCGTTATTTCATTATTATCCTTCAGAGGTACATAGGCTGCTAGGTATTCAAAGTTATTAATAATCTCTGGTCGTGCCACTAAGTTTTGTTGCTGATTTCTTAGCAATTGAAAGGCAATCGGATTCATTTTTCGACTAATGAGGTGTCGATCAAAAATTACTTTTTCAGAGGAAGTCATTAAATTCCCGCCTAAGTCGTAAATATTAACATCAATCTTATGTATGTCCGCTAGGCTTCGAGCATCGGGAAGTCGGATGACAGAATCTTGATTTTCATGAATTTGCCAAAGCGCTGTTCGAGCCGTACTGCTAATTTTTCTTAATAATCTATCTTTGTGATATTCATTATATTCTGAACTATAATACCAAATTGTAATAATGGCAATGGCGACAAAAGAAGCCAAGGTTACCATGATGATACCTCGCTGAATTTGCTCTCTAAGTGTGTTCTCAAAACTTAAACCAACAAAGCGGACCTTAATTGCTTTGAAAAGAAGAAAATTGATTAGTTGACCAGCTAACAATAAAAAGATTCCAAAGCAAAAAATATACGCAAAAACAGTAAACACCTTGAAAACATTGATCTTAGGAACCATGACAATAGAAATGGTAGAACCATCAAACTCGCTACTATAGGTCAAGTAATTCTCATGATTGTCAGCACTTCTATTTTTTAGTATTTTGTGTTCTCCTTGATCTGGACGAGGGAAGGAATAGGCCAATTGGGCATTAAAATTAGAACCATTGGTCGAAACCCGTTCTTCATATTTGTAAACAGCATAGGTGAATTGAGCATAAATACTCTCTAGTCGTTCTTTGTTTCTACTTAATAATTCAACATAAATATTTGATTTTTTAAACTCTTTTTTAGGCGTAAATTCTATGATAACAATGCCCAGTACCGCCCCATTTTGTGAAATAGGTAACTTAGCATAGTAAGCATATTGTCCATCGGGAATAGAATAAAATTTCAAGTACTCAGAAATAGTTTCTCGGCTATTTCTCATAAGATCCATCAAGGATTCATAGGCTCGCGTCTCTCCTCGGTAGGGTTGCCCTTTCTCTTTGTAAATGTGAACGTTATAATCATAACGACCAAAGAAATAATTATCTAAATAACGAGAAGTCAACAACTCAATCGCTTGTGTTCTGGGAGAGGGCGAAAGCGGGTTGTTCATAAATAGCTTTAAGAAACCATCGTCTAGTATTTTAGGCACTAAGGATTCAAAAATACTTTCTGTTTCTAAATCTCGCTCAAAGGCAAGTGCTTTGGTATAATCTTTTCGAAGGGCAATCCCTTTGTCTGTATTGGAATTTTCGATTACAATAGTAGCAAAAATAGAAAACAAAAACAACCAAATACTGATCCAAGCCAAGGACGTTGTTTTTCGCTGCACGAAAAAGTGCAAAGCAAAGGCATGTATAATGGACGCTACCATGAAAACACCAATGTCAATGGGTAAGAGCTCCAAAGCAAGCCCCACAACTAAGGCATAGGATAAGGCTGCTGTAAATAAAACGACCTTCGTGAGCCCTTTTAATTCGAAATGTTTTAATAACAGAAAAAGCCTATAGCTGGCGAAAAAGTAGGATAGGAGCATGATTCCCATGCCTGTTAAGGCTAATAAGGAGTATAAGTCTAGCCTAGAAAAGTCATTAAATTCGAATGAAATAAAAGAAGACATGACAATATCTCGCATGGCAAATTGAATGCCTGCCAAACCGCCTATAAGTCCAATGTAACCAAAGAGTCCAACAGCGAATTGTTGTATAATATTGTATTTTTTTAAGTCGCTTGGGCGAATTACTTTGGATAAATAAATGGACAACCAAAACAACAAGGCGCTGTCAATTAAAAAATCTCCTAAAGAGTAAAACCAAATATTATTAGCATTAGAAAGCCGCTCATTAAATAAGCCATATTCATGTGCTAATAAAGGAAGATCATAAAAAATAGTAAACAATCTAAAGACTAAAAATGTCGCTACAAATAAGACTAAACCAAGGATAACTTGCCCACTGAAACTAACTCGTTGTGCTGCTAAATGAACTGCTAATAGAAAAGAAAAGCTGCTTAAAAAATACAAAATGGTACTGAAAATAACCATCCAATGATAAGGGTAGCTTTCTTTTGCTTTTATATAAATGATTGGACGTCCCAGCCGATCTTTAATGCTAAAGTCTGTTGCTTCTTCACTGATGGCAACATAGTCCGAAAAGTCTTTAGGCGTTAGGGCAAAAGAATTTTGCAAATAATCATTTTGTATAGAGTAGTGCTTGTAAAGTGGGATTAAGGCCTCTAGGTTATAATAATAGGTAACGCCATCAATTAAAAACTGATAGGGCCGACGAATTCGTAAAAATATAGATTCATTGATCTTATATTTCTCTATGGTGTCTATTTGCGAGTATTGAATATCCGATTGAAAGGGCAATACTTTGTTGTTGTTCCAATAGACAATAGAATCTCGATCGTTGTAGATGATAAAGGTGTAGGGCTTATCAATATACTTTTGAACGGTGTCACTTAAAACATAGCCCTCAACCGCATTTAATAGAAAGGAGCCGTTGTTGAACAGGCCATCTATTTCTTGTTCTGCTTGATGCAAGGCTTTTTCCATGTCTTTGACATAGGTCTTGACTTCAGGCGCTTGATGGGCATAGTTTTCTATGGCTTGTCCTACTGCAAATCCAATCATGGCAAGGAGCAAACAAATAGAAATGGGATTAAATAAAACTCGTTTAAGTTGATTCATAGCGAAGCGTTCACATAATTTGTACCATAGTAATAATACTTCGTGGGATTTTTAGTTTTTTTACCAAAAAACATAAAAACCATTTCATACTAGTTT
>CACVAQ010000022.1:7444-10314 GCA_902727865.1 uncultured Aureispira sp.
ACGAAGTAATGATAGTAACAAAAACATAGATAAGAACCAAAGAAAAGGTTTTTTTTTAATAGGTCGGTACTTATTGTTTTATAAAGGGGCTCTTTTTGATGAAAAAAAAATATGTTTTATAACTTTTGTTGGAGGCGTAGCCCTTGCTCAGAGTGGTAAAGTTGTTGTCTGTACAGGAAATGGAGATTATGGTTTTGCTGGCGGACCATGCAGAATATTATGGAACATCTGTACAATTTTTTAATAGACTTTATAACGTCGAAATAGGGTGTAAGTTTTAAAGAAAAAAGCCTTGAACTACAAGTGTTTAAGATGTAATTCAAGGCTGATTTTATTTTTGATAAACAATTTTTAAGTAATGGACTTGCAAGGCATTGACTTTTAAGGCAACAAAATAATGCCCATTGGGCAAGCTGGAATCTGGTTTCCAAAAGGCTTCGTATTTATCAGGACCTAATTTACTTTCCTGCAAATTGGCCACTAAACGCCCAGCCACATCATACACTAGGATACTTACGTCGGCCTCTTTGAAAATACCGTAGTGGATTCGAATGCTTTCAGCATAAGGATTGGGACTGGCACTGTATAGAATCCCCTTGTCAATGTGTATATTGCTAGTTCCTGTCGGAACGCCATTTCCGCTAATAACAATATCCCACGTTCCTTCTAAAGTCCCAGCGTTGTTCGTCAAAGAAATGATTCGATCACTGGCATCAAATGCCCCTGAAGTAATAGACGCAGCGGCATCGTTGGCAATATAAGGATCGCCTTGGAAGTAAAGTTGGGTGGTTAAGGTACTGAAATTGGGTGGTGTAATTTTGAAATGAATGTGTGAAGGTCGAAAGGTTGGCCCATTCAAGTAACGCCCTGGTTTAATGGTTTCAAAAATATAAAAGCCTTGGTTGTTGGTTTGTGTTTGACCTCTCAAATGATAGCCCGAATTATCATAAGTTCCAGCATCATCTGCATGCCAAATGTCAACGACCGCATTAGGAATGACTTGACTACAATCTAAATTAAAGACTCGACCACTAAGCACTAATTTTGTCCCAGGCTCATTCGCAGGCGCTAATTGGTTGTTTGTAATATTAGGTGGATTGACAGTGTAAAAGGGACCTTCTCCATAATAATCTTGCGTGGTTTGATCACAGGTCAAAATTTGGTCTGCTACTGTTTGCTTTTTAGAAGCCGCTTTCATGTTAAGAGGAAGCGCACTTAGTCCTAATAAAGATAAAGCAGAGTTACGTAAAAATTGACGTCTATTTTTATTTTTTTTCATCTTGTTTTTTTTAATAAAGATAAACTATATCTCTACTCAAAGTTATAGTATATAATAGACTGCTTGCTTGCAAAAAGTAGTCCTTTAAATGCAAAAAGCTGCAAATGCAGCTTTTTACTATTATTTAAAGAATTTTCAGGTTACAGTTGTTTAACTCAATAATTACCTATAGGGTAAGAAAAATTACCGAACCGCTAATGATAGCTAGTACTCCGTCTTTTTTTAGGGAATTTTGAAGTAAAAGTCATCTTCAACAGAAGAACTTTCCCAAGGAATTTGTCTACCGACAGAAGATTTTCGAACATTCTTGCGAACTCGTTTGAATACATCCTCTAGTCCAGGACCTTTTTGGCTCATGGCCTTTAAAAGCTCTTGAGTGTAAAGTCCATTAACGCCTTTTCCATCCAAGGCAACGGACCCTGGAGCAGTAGAAAACGCAATAAAGGAATTGTACGGCGCAGAGCCAATAGAAGCCAAGCCATTATAACTAGCATGCTTAGATTTTTCAAATTCTTCTTTGTATGGATTGTCTCTACAAGCATCTAATATGATAATATTCATATCATTTTCAGCATATTCAAACTCAGATAAAACACGCCCTAAATCGACCGACTCAAATTCAATGTCTTGGACTTTTGCAATTACCGCATCAACAGGAACTAAAAAATTACGTCCATCAGATTGTAAGCCATGACCTGCGTAAAAAAACAAACCAACACCACCACGTTCTTTTAAGGTTTCTCCAAATTCACGAATCGCTTTTTTCATCGTTTTTTGATTCAAATCAGTATAAACATACGCATCAAAGCCAGAACGCTGCAACTCTTCTGCCATCGCAACGGCATCGTTCACAGGATTTTTTAGCGGTGCTTTTTCATACAAACTATTACCAATAATCAAAGCCGTTCTAGTTTGGGTCGTATCAATATTACTTAATGCTTTGAAAAACTTACCGACATACTTTTCTTCTTTTTTGGAACCCAAAGGGTCTGTATTGGCAACGACCACTTCTGTTTTTTCTTCGACAATCGTTTCGAGAAAAGTTCCATTTCTCCAAATTCCTTTCTGCTGTGTTCCATCAGAAAAAGTGTAAATACCTTCCCCGTGGCGCATATTGTTTTGGTATTCTCCGATATATTTTTCTCCATTGGTCCAAATAAACGTACCATAACCTTGACGTTTTCCATCTACAAAGGGCCCTCGATAAAGGCTACCATCTTTATTATAATAAGCTCCTCGACCATGTGGAACCGAATTTTTAAATTCTCCAATGTATTTATCGCCATTGTCATAAATAAATCGCCCTTTCCCATTTTGGCAATCACCAATGGTACAACCCGTTTGTCCAAAACTAAACGTTGCTAAGACAGAAAAAATTAAGATGGAAATAAGGGAACAAAAGTATTGTTTGGATAACATAATAAAAGAATCGTTTATAGATTTGCTGTAATAAGTAAGTAGCGTAACTAAGTAAATGAATAAGATTTGTTGAAATCCGAGCTAAAGCAAGGCTTTTTAAGGAATTTAGCGGACATGTACTACTTTAACCTAAAAGTCAATTATCATTCCAATTGAAATGAATCAACTTAGG
>CACVAQ010000023.1 GCA_902727865.1 uncultured Aureispira sp.
TAAAAGCACCATCACCAACACTTGGTTCCAAAATAGATATACGAGTTCTACCTTCAAAATGAGATAACACTCTTTTTGAAATGAAACTAGCCAAGTATGATGGCGTGTAATACGAACCTGTATTTTTCTGGTTAGTCATTTAGTTATATACTATTGTAATGTTCTATAAGAGCTTTGTTATATTTATAATATTCAAAGCTTAATTTTTCAGCTTCAGCTTTAATTTCATTGTATTCGTTGGAACCTTCCTCTCTTTTGTTTAATTCAATAATAAATACATCAATTAGCTTTCTTCTTTGATTTAACTCCCATAAGAGTTTAAGAGAGTAATTTCTTTCATCAAACTTAAAAGCTTCTTTCCACATCCACTCCCCTAAATCAGTGTTCCACATAATACCACCATCATTCGTTCGATACAAATGTATATCAAATTCTTCATCACAAGGGTCGACAAAACCTTTATTATTAGAATTTGGAATAGTAATATCTTTAGTTGGCCATTTCGAAAGTTTATTATTATTACAAAATTTACAAGAATAAACAAGGTTAGTATATTCTATATTTGAAATTTCATTATCTAACAAAGATTTGGGAATAAAGTGGTCCACTTCATACCAAGTGTGCCTATACCCATCATAAGAGCCACAATAACCACAATGTAAATGAAAGTCTTCACGTAGGTCAGCTTTATGTTTTGTCCAACCACCTTCTTTAGGTGATTTCGTTGGAACAAGGCGTCGTATTGGCAATTTGTCTCTCACTTTCATTTCTTCTTGCTTTTTTCAATTAATGATTGCAAGAACACTTCCGCTTCCTTTCGTGTTTTAGATAAGTTTTCTAACGTTTCAAGAGAGATTAACTTTTCAGGAATTTCTTGCTTTTTAGTTTTATCTAAATCACTTAATTCTCTTTGTAAAGAAATTAGCGAATTTTCCTCCGAGGAATTTAATCCTTCTTTTTCCCCTTTTATTAGTAGTTCTGAAATTAGAGTCTTTTTTCTTTCTATATGATTTCTGTATTGAAGGATACTTTTTTCAAGCATTCTTACAAATTTTTGTATTGTTTCTTCATCTTCAAAAACATCCTCTTTGTCAAAAATTATTTTTAAATCCTCAACAAACTCTTCGGCATATTCTGTATCACTTGTAAATATAATATGAGGAAATCTTGGTTTTTTATCATAAAAGTCACTTTCCACAGCATCGCCATCAAAAGCAACAATATTTGAGCCTTTCAAATTAAAATCGATCATTAATAAATCTATGTCATTTGCTTCGTAAACTTGTGTCATTAATTGATTGAAAGACATTCCTTTTTCGAAATTAAACCCGATAACATTAAACCCATAATTTCTTAATCTACGTGTGTATGTGCTCACTTCATTAGGGTCTTCATCTATATAACCAATAGTATATTTTGCTTCCATAATTTATTTTTTTCTTATTGGAAAAACAATTTTAACTTTGAATCCTTTTTCGGTCTCTAAGATTTCTATTTCACCATTATTATCATCAATTACCTCTTTAACTAAATACATCCCTAACCCCGTTCCAATCTCATCCCCTTTTCTATTTTTCTTAGAAGTCGTAAATGGCAAAAAAATATCATTTTGTATCGTAAATACTTTCGGTATTCCTACACCATTATCAGAATAGACAAACTCTAATTGATCCTCTTTAATTAAGGATGTTATTTTTATTTTTCTGTTTTGTATTTTTTTAAGACGTTCAAAAGAGTCTATTGAGTTATTAATAAGATTTGAAAAAATTGTATTAATGTCCATTTCAAAAGCTCTAAAGCTATAATTTGTATCTTTAAGATTATCCTCTATTTCTAGATTTATATCTTTTGATTTGAAGACTTTTTTCCAATTTTTATCTAAAAACTTAAAATAAGCTGAAAAATTTAATGCTCCTCTAGTTCTTTTATCCTTTCGAATTGATGTAAGTGAATAATTTACCCAATGTTTTATCTTTTTGTTATTCTCCTTGAGTAAATTTATGATATCAATTCCATCTTTATACTCAACTTCTTTTTTCAGTGCTTTATCAACAAGGTTTTTATAAATTACCTCTAATGATGTAATCTCTGAAGAGTTATTTCTAATTTGTTTTAATTCGTGAGCAAATGATGAAACTATAAGACCTAAACTAGCAAGAGCTCGAACTTGAACTATTTCTTCATTCTCTCTCTGTTCCTTTTCTTCACCTATAGCCTTAAATGTATCTGTAATAGCTTTTTCGTAAGTTTTTTTCTCGTCCTCTTCCTTTTTTTGCTGAAATAAGTCTACAGAATGTTTTTTCTTCCCGTAAATTTTTTCTTCAACCTCTTTTCGTTTTTCTATTATTTCCGATGCTAATTTCTCGGCTCTTCTTTGAATTTCTGCTTCTTTTTTCGCTTCTTTTTCTTGTTTAAAATATTTGTAGAAAGGATTTAAAATTTTTGTTCGGTCTATTTCAAATTCGTGTATAACACCGCCAATAATTTTTTTAAATAAATCAAAAGCATCATTCTCTTGTAGAGCCCCCCTGTCAGATTTATCTATTAATAAAGGATTAGTTTTTCTTGAAATAGTAATTATACCAGCGGTTTGTTCTGGTCGAACTCTCCAATCTCCAATTCTTTGTCCAGCTCCAGAAGGACTTTGAGCTACTTTAGCTCCTAATTTTAACCAATCATTTGTGGGGTCTCCATATGGTCGTACTCTAAAAGAATCTCGATATACTTTTACCCCTCCAAATTTTTTTAAAACTGAACGTCTTTCAGATGCTATAACATTTTTATAAGGATAACCTTCCTTAGATGAGTTAGAAAATTTTAAATAGTAAAATGTTAAATCAAATGACCCAACATTTTTTAATTGAAGCTCTTGCGAACTATCAAGTTTCCAATTTAGGATATCTTTGATTGGTTTTGAGTACTTAAAAGTTTTATTTAAAATAGTCTTAAGGTCATAAGGAGCTTTTTTAGTTTTAAATATAAAAGCGTAATTTTCTTTTACCTTTTTTAGGTCAAGTTCATTTCTTGTTATTTCAAAATTTACTTTTAAATTATTTGAATTATAGTTTGCAATTAACTTATAATCATAATCATTAAAAAAAGCAGTGTTTACTTCTCCATATTCTTCTGATTGTTGAAAATGTTGAAAATATACTTCAAATGGAATTTTTAATTCTTTAGGAGGAATTAATGCTTCTAAATTTTTAAAAACATCATTGATACCCTCGGAATCCCAACTATCCTTTAAGTTGGTTATTTTAAGAATTGTTCCTTTTTTCAAAGAAATATTCTCAATGTATTTTTCTAATCTAGTATTGCCTTTAATAATTGATTTTATCTTCTCAGATAAATCTAGGTTAATAGGTTCTATATCTGCCTCAATCTGAGAAATAATTTTATCTGACTCATCAAATTGATTCCAATCCATTTTCCAGTAAGTTCCCTGATTTTGGATTTCGTTTTTGGGAAATGTCCACATTTCTGTCTCAAAGCCAAGTCTATCTAGTGCAAACCTACCAATTCCTTTTGCTCCAGTTTTTGTTCGTTTATCTTCTGATATATAATCTTTTTCTTTATTACCTGTACCAATTTGCATCCAATGGTCATTAATGACTTCTTCAGTCATTCCTTCACCATTATCAATTATATACAGGATACTTTTTTCTTTAATTGGAACTTGATATAACTTCCCTTTTTTGTCTTTTTTTATTTCAAAGGGAACATCAAAAAGGACTAAACAATTATTAGCATCGGCATCATAGGAGTTTTTGACCAACTCGATTATAGCACCTTCAGGATTAGAGAAATTTTCTCTACCTAATAGTTTACCTGCTCTAGCAGAAACTTTAAAAGGTATTTTAGCCATTATTCAGTTTTAAATATTTACAATATTCTTCTAAAATAATTGTAGGCTTTATATCAATAGTTAAAGCTATCCAATACAACTATTCTACGACAAATCATGTGGTTTAATTTAAGCTCAATTAACTAAGAAGAGCAGCATTTATCCTATTCATCCAGTAACCTCAGCTTTCTTCACCGATTTCTTACTTAAGAACTTACCTATTCCAGTAATTTCTCTAGAAATATTTCATACCAATATATAAAATTAGGAGGACTATTTAGTTTTTTAGGATGATTATTTCGCTTGAGTGAAAGAGCGGATAAACATCATCAACAAAGTGAATATTAAGTTACTTTCAACAAAAAAAAAGGCATCAAACATTGAAAATCAATATTTGATGCCTAATAAAAAGCGGTCCAAACGACTGGATTCGAACCAGTGACCCCTACCCTGTCAAGGTAGTGCTCTAAACCAACTGAGCTACGCTCGGAATTTTGTAGAGCCTAAAGATAGCAACATTTTTTTTATCCCCAAAATTACATGAAAAAGCTTTTAAAAAAAATGCACAATTAGCCCTAAATATTCGAATAGCGCCTGATAAGCATTCCTATTGGGCTTAAAAAGAACTTGCTTCTCTGGTGAGAATAGCTTACTTTAGTCATTTCACACATAAAACAGCAAAAACATGCAGCATTTATTTACAAGCGTAGTACTCTTATTGACCTTAGTCGTTGGAGCGTCGGGACAGACGACCAAGCGAGCTTTTTTTATTGGAAACAGCTATACCTACTTCAACAACATGCCCGCAATGATCAACAGTTTGGCCAATGCGAACGGAGACACCTTAATCCATGCTTCGAGCACACCAGGGGGCGCACAATTAGTGCATCAAGTGAGCAGTGCGGCGACCTTAAATGGGATTCGACAAGGGAACTGGGACTTTGTCGTCATCCAAGAGCAGAGCCAAAAACCTTCTTTTCGGCCTGCACAAGTAGCCGCAGATGTGTTGCCTTATGCCGCTCAGCTAAACGATAGTATTGTAGCGAATAATGCCTGTGCCGAAACGGTCTTTTTCATGACTTGGGGGCGTAAGAATGGCGATCAATCCAATTGCGCCAATTACACACCTCTTTGTACTTATGCAGGAATGCAAGCCCGATTGAGAAGCAGTTATTTGTTGATGGCGAATCAAAACCAAGGCATTTGCTCGCCTGTTGGAGCAGCTTGGCAAGTCGTCCGAGATAGTTTCCCCTTGATAGAATTGTACAATGCAGATCAAAGTCACCCTTCTTATGCAGGGTCTTATTTGGCGGCTTGTACTTTTTATGCCAGCTTATTTAAAAAGAGTCCTGTTGGACTGAGTTTTCATGGCAACCTATCTGCGGCGGATGCACAAGCCTTACAAAATATTGCGGCAATGGTTGTTTTAGACAGTTTACCCAACTGGTCGATTGGAGCCTACGATGCACAAGCAGATTTCACGGCAAGTGTTCATTTAGCGGTAGCAACATTTACCAATAACAGCAGCTATTCTAGTCAATATCTATGGGATTTTGGCGATGCTTCCCCTTCGTCTACCTTAGAAAACCCTCAACATACTTATAGCAGCCCAGGAACCTATACTACGACCTTAATTGCTAGTGATAGTTGTGGCAATTCGGATACAACAACCCAAAACGTCGTCGTGACGACCGTCACGGAGATCGAAAACTTAACAAAGAGTACAGCGGAGCTTGCCATCTATCCCAATCCTGCAAAAAATTATGTGACCATTGATTATAACAAAGCAATAAATCATATTCGTATAGTAAATACACTTGGGAAAGAAATTTTTTCTCAAAAAAATATGAATATTGGAAAAAATGTTATACATTTGAGAACATATACTAGAGGAGTTTATTACGTACAACTCAAATTAAACTCTGGTCAATCCATATCGAAAAAACTTGTATTACAATAGGGGTTCATTTAGGGTAGAACGTGGGCAATGGGGAGCCTACCGCTTCTACCCGTTTTTTTTTTGCCTCAAGAATAAAAAAGCTCATTTCAGATTCACCTGAAACGAGCTTTTTTTTATTCGTACGATCTTCGTCTACATGCTGCTCCAAAGAACGAGGGCTTACGTTAAGGCTTCAACCACAACGCAGGGTTTTCTTTATACTTGTTGTGCCAAATCTCAAAGTGCAACAAATGTCCGCCCCCATTACTGTCTCTTCCAATCGTTCCTATTTGTCCGCCTTGTTTTAATTTTTGTCCTTGCTTGACGTAAACTTTGGCGACATTAGAATAGGTCGTATAATAGGCTCCATGCTTCACCATCACCGCATTTTGATAGCCAGGAATGGTAAAAACACTCACAACTTGCCCCTGGTAGATATTCCGAACCACCGAGTTGTATTGTCCTTGTATATCAATCCCATTATTATTAACCTGAACATCTTTAAACAAAGGATGTTGATGCCGTCCATAAGAGCCAATTATTTTCCCTTGATAAATGGGCCACATTAATTTCCCCTTTTGTTGGGCAAACTGTTTACTCGCAACCGTTTCATAATCAATTGATTCTAAGACCGGGCTTTTAGGCGTGCTGGTTTTAGACGTTGCTTTTTTCTGTTGATACTTTCTAGCAGCTTCCTTGGCAACTGCAATTTGCTGTAAAATTGCTTTTTCTATTTTTTTACTCAATTGCGTTTTGTAGCGTTTTTTACGCTTTAAATCTGCCCGAAGTGTACCTTCTTGTTTTTTGAGTTTGCTAATTAAATAGGCTTTGTTGGCTTTTTCTTTATCTAAGACTTGCTTTTCTACTAGTTCTTGTTGTAATAATTGATCTTTTTCTGTCTTTTGAGCTTCTAGCTCATTGATTCGTCTCCCTAAATCCGTTTGAACTTTTCGGATAAAGGTCGCTTGCACACTTCTATACTTTTCTAGGTGTTGGACATAAACCCATCGTTGATAGGTATGGTTAAAACTGTTGGCAGACCAAAAGAAAGCCAGCACGCTTTTAGTAATTTTATAGCGGTACAATTGTCGAATGAGCTTTTTGTAGTTTTCTTTTAAAACAGCTAAATCATCCTCCAATTCTTCTACCACCGTCATTTTACGATCAATCATTGTATCTAAAATCGCTACCCGTTGTGCAGCATCTTGAATCACAATTGCGCTTGTTCCTATTTGAGATTCTAAAGCATTTAACCTTTTGAAGGTGGCTTTTTTGTTACTAGCCGTTTTGTGGAGGAGTTGATTTGTTTTATTAATTTGTTGGTTGACCGATTGGCGTTTTTTCTCCAAATCCGTTCGAGACTGTCCATAAAGACTGTTGATGCCCAATAATAATAATAATACGAATAATATGTAACTGAATCTTTTCATGCAAGAATTTGCTTGTCTATATTACTAGAATAAACTCCAAAGGTAGATGCCACAAAATACGAATAAATATGTAATTCCGAACCAACTTAAAACCTTTATGCCTTTTGACGGCTGTTGAGCGATTGGTAAATAACGCAGCACCAAGATGTAATTTGCAATCGCAAAAAAGGGCGCTGTCAAGAACGACAAGCTCGTTGCAAGCATTAAAAAAGAAGCCATGTTGGTTAAAAATAAATTAAGAATAACCAAAGAACCTAAGACTAAAACCAACAACCAACCTAGATAGTATTTTCTAGGCGTTTCGCTGGCTTCTTGCTTGTTCTCTTGTTCGATCAATTCAGAAGCAGGATGGACCAACAAACTATGTGCCCTTGCCATTGATCTCGGCAAGGCATCTAGGCAAGTAATTGTTGTACTAAACATGGTAATAAAAGCGGCCATGCCAACAAAAAAGCCTGCGCCACTGCCTAAAGTTGTCACGTACAAATCAATTAATTGCTTGGCAAACACCGCCCCTTTAGGAGAAAATTCTGTCCCAGAATTATACATAACCAAAGCGCCTAAGGCAACAAAGAAGAAGGCCAATATGGTCGTTCCTATGTAGCCGACATTAAAGTCGAAAAGTGATTTTTTTAGATTAAAGCCCCCTAGCGTATTTTTTTGTTTTTCCAAGGCCCACAAGGAATGCCAGACCGACAAGTCCATTGGCGCAGGCATCCAGCCCATAAAGGCAATTACAAAGGTTAAGCCCAGTCCTTCCATTGGGAATTGTTGGGTCCAATCTATCGGATCTTGAACGTTAGAGAAGGCAATAAATACGGTGATTAGGGTAATAATCGTTAGGGTGATGATGATAAATTTCATCAAATAGTCCAATAAATTGTAGCGCCCGATTAATAATAAAGAAGAACAGACGGTCAGCAAAATACCGACCCATACCATCAAATCAAAACCTCCAAATAAATGAGCCGCTAAGCTTGCGGTTACAATCGTCACCGCTGCTTGCACGGTAAACATCGTTCCCAATGTAATGCCTACAAAAAGTACCAAAACCCAGTTTCCTAAACGTTGGTAGCCTTTTAGCAAACTTTCACCTGTTGCGGCAGCGTATCGAGGACCAAATTCAAAGAAAGGGTATTTAAAAAAATTGGCAATTAAAACCAACCAGATCAAACCAAAGCCATAATTTGCCCCCGCTCTAGTAGAGTACACTAAGTGGGATACGCCAACGGCTGCTCCTGCAAATAACAAGCCTGGCCCCAAAGATTGTAGTAGCTTTTTAAGTTGCATAAGAATGATTAACTGATGTTACGCAGAAAATTGATCTTGTCGATAAAATACCAAAATTTGTGTCTCAACCTATTCTTAATTTTGAATGCTTAATGTTGAATTTTGAATGCTTTATAGTACAAGGAGCATTAAAAATTAAACCTTCAAAATTAAACATTAAAACATAGCTTAAATAAGTAACAATAGGTTTTAGTAGTAAATAAAAAAATCCTGCGTAACATGAGTGATTAAATGGTTTCACAACTAATTTCTAGCCCAGCAACAAGCAAGCGCTCCAACAAAACACTTCCTAAAGCAATGCTTGGTGTCAAAAAGCCACTGTATGCAGGCAATCTTTCTTTGTCTAAAGACAGCCCCAAAGCACATTCACACAAAAAACAAATGGTGGCTTTATTTCCTGCATCGCCATTATATTTTAAAGTCATCATGGCACGGTTTCCTTTGTTGTCTTCTCCGACGATACGAAGTTTGAAAAAGCCTTCTTCTATATCGTCCTCTTTTGGTCCTTCACCAGAGCTAGGCCCTAGTTTTTTGACCACATTTCTAAACACGCTCAATTGACCAAGCAGTCCAAAAGAAGCCATTCCTGCTGCGCCCATAAAAGCAGCACTGCGGTTCCCTATTGCATGATACTCTTCGTACATAAATTGTTCTGGATGTGGTAAATTATATTCTGCCGCCAAACCAATACTTCGGTACACTACTTTGGTGTTTATTTCAGCCATAAAAAATGGATAAACCCATTTTTTTATATCTTCGGCATAGTGGTTTTTCTTTCTGTTTTTAACCTTCGGAATGAAGTTCCGATGCTTTAAATCTTTGGTCAGCAACTTAGGATTTCCCAAGCGTTTTTCTTCTCCTTTTTCAAGCATATTTAGCGCAGACAATAGCGTTCCACCATTCAATCCACCTCCAGCCAAGGTATAATAACCATCTGCTACGGTTAATTCTGATTGCCAAGTCTCTCGCATATATTTTTGCAAAAACCAAATGCCCAAATCCGCAGGAACACTATCAAATCCACAAAATGGGATAATCTTAGCTTTTGTTGCTTGTGCAATTTCGCCATGCGCTTCTAACATATCACGTACCCAAGGAGATTCTCCTGTAATATCGACATAATGCACCCCATATTTAGAACAGTGTTTCACAATCTCGCTGCCGTACAGCGCATAAGGCCCAACAGTGGTTATAAATACCTCTGTTTGCTGCACCAAAATATCAATATCCTCTTCATTCATCGCATCTGCAATCAAAGCATCCACACTGAGGTTGAGTTCTTTTTTTAGGGCTAATAATTTCGTTTCGTTTCGACCTGCAATCGCCCATCGAACAGACATAGGCGCATGCTCTTTCAAATAAGCCGCTGCTCGTTGTCCTGTAAATCCTGTTGCACCGTAAAGTATAATGTCGTATCGTGTCATAAAGTACTATTTCGTATTCGTGATGAACACTAATATAATAAAACTCTTTAAACTGTTTAGCCTAAAGAGTTTTATTATATTTTAGTCCGATAGGATTAACAGGGTTCTAAAAAATCACTTATTAAGTATAAAAGTAAAAAATAAAAACACTGATTATACATATATATGCATCGTTTACACAAGTAAGGCATTTTAGCTTAGAACTTGTGCTGGATTTCATTTACAATAGCACATCGTCCAATATATCTTCTTGAAAAGGTTTCTTTGGATACACTTCCTCAAGAACAGCACCTACCCTTTTATAGGC
>CACVAQ010000024.1 GCA_902727865.1 uncultured Aureispira sp.
TTTTTTATAAAAAAACTAAAAACCACGCAGTAGCAGCGCAGCTAATCAACGGAGTATTAATTCTAACAATCGTATATAATTAATAATTGAGTCATGAAAAAGACTGCAACTACTGTATTTTCATTTTTGCTCTTACTCGTCCCTTTCTTTTCTTTTGCCCAAACCGGTTCTATTTCGGGAACGGCTATTGATGGTGAAACCAAAGAGCCTATTATGTTTGGCAATGTCGTTATAGATGGTACTGGACAAGGTGTCAGTACAGACATGGAGGGCAAATACAAATTAGAGGGTTTAAAAGCAGGAACGTACACGATTAAATTTAGCTATCTTGGCTTAAAAGATAAATTGATCGAAAACATCGAGGTCAAAGCGGGCGAAACGACTATTGTTGATGCTAAAATGGGGGAAGATCCTGTTGTACTAGAATTAGGGGCTACTGTTTCTGCCGAACGGATTACCAACACAGAAACGGCCGTACTGACCCTAAAGAAAGAATCTACGGCTGTGTTAGATGGTGTATCTGCAACAGAAATTGCTAAAAGTGGCGACAGTGATGCTGCTGCTGCAATCAAACGCATCTCAGGCGTTACCGTCGAAGGGGGCAAATACGTTTATGTTCGGGGCCTTGGAGATCGTTATAGCAAAACGACACTCAATGGAGCCGATATACCAGGCTTAGACCCGAATAAGAATACGGTTCAAATGGACTTGTTTCCAAGCAATTTATTGGATAATATTTTAGTGTACAAAACCTTCACGCCTAACCTTCCTGGTGACTTTACAGGTGGCTATATTGATATTGTAACCAAAAACTTTCCTAGTGGCTTTACCGTAGATGCCAGTGCGTCTATGTCTTATAATACACAAGCGACTTTCAACCCAAATTTCTTGACCCAACAAAAGGGTACAAGCGATTGGCTGGGTTTTGATGATGGAACACGTGCCTTGCCTGCGGCGGTTGCTAACTCTACTGCTATTCCTAATTTACAGAATAATAACAATGCTAATTTTAATGCAGAAGAAGCTCAGAAATTAGTAGACATGACAGGCTCTTTTAAGAATACATGGCAACAAATTCGCCAATCGGTTCCCTTCAACCACAACTTTTCATTTGGTATTGGCGACCGCTTTAAATTTAAAAACCAAAGCGAATTGGGTATCATTGGGGCGCTTTCTTATACTCGCAATTATAGTTTCTACGAAGATGGCACTTATGGAATGTATCAATTGACGGGTTTGTATGATGATGTAAATACCTTAACCTCTAATTTAGCCTTAAGCGATACCAAAGGAGTCGATGATGTCTTGTGGGGTGGAATGGTGAACATTGCGTACAAAATCAAAGCGACGCATACCTTTAACTTTATGGTGATGCACAATCAAAGTGCCACCACAACAACAAGGTATTTGGAAGGAACGAAAGACGACGATAAAGATGAATTGTTTCAAACGCAATCTTCTAGGTTTTTGCAACGGGGTTTGACTACCTTTCAGTTGGGCGGAAAACACACCTTCTTGAAACTTAAAAACATCGAAGTACACTGGAAAAGCTCTTATGCTCGATCGACTCAAAAAGATCCAGATTTGCGTTACTTTACAAGCCGTTATGATGCAGATTATGACATCTATAGAATCAAACCTTCTAGTGACCGTACGCCTTCTCGTTTTTATAGAAATATGGCGCAAGGAAACTGGTCAAACAAAATTGACGTCACCTTACCTTTGATCCACTGGTCAAATAATGTAAAAGAAAAAATCAAGCTTAAAGCAGGTTTTGCTCATGCTGCAAAAGATAGAAGTTTTCAAGAAAATAGATACAGCTTCGAAAATCAACAAATTAACTACAACGGAGATTTAAACGCTTACTTTGCCCCTTCTAATTTAATTGCAATGGCTCAAGATGGCGGCTATGCTAATGATGCTCAAGGTGTTTATATTGAAAACGCCTTAGATTCTGCCAATATTTATGATGCCAGCCAAAGTCTTTATGCAGGATATGCAATGCTTGAGTTGCCTTTGATGAGTGGTTTAAATTTAGTCACAGGGGCACGTATTGAATACACCTCTGTTCGCCTAAAAACATATAGTTACAAAGTATTGACGGCTTACCCCGAATTGGATGGGAAGCAAAACATCTTGAATAATTTAGATGTTTTACCCGCCTTGAGTTTGAACTATGAACCGACTCAAAAAATGAAACTTCGTGCAGCTTATTCTCGCACCTTAGCACGTCCTTCGTTTAGAGAACTAGCGCCCTTTACTTCTTTTGATGTCGAGGGAGGTTATGCTTTTGTTGGCAATCCAAACTTAGAGCGCACCATCACCGATAATGCCGACTTGCGCTGGGAATTCTACCCAACAAACAAAGAATTAATCTCGGTTAGTGCCTTCTACAAAAACTTTACTAACCCAATCGAACGCACCTTCAATCCTAAAGCATTAAACCCTGAATTAACGTATAGAAATGTAGACAATGCCCTTTTAGCTGGTGTTGAGTTAGAATTGCGTAAGAATTTAGGGTTCATCAGCCCTGCTTTGAACAATTTACAAATTGGTGCAAACGTTTCATACATCTATTCTCAAACCACGATTGATGCGCAAGAATTAGCGGCTATTCGTGCAGAATATCCAGACGCTCCAAGCACCCGTGAAATGTATGGGCAATCGCCTTATTCGTTGAATGCACTGTTGTCTTATAATAATGACTCTTTAGGTTTTGCTGCCAATGTGGTCTTTAATGTTTCTGGTCCTAAAATTTCCTTTATTTCAACTGGAGGCACGCCAAATACTTACGTTCAACCTCGTCCATCCTTGAACATTAATTTGAGCAAAAAAATCGCCAAAGGCTTTTCCATCAAATTTGCAGTCAACAATATCTTGATGAGCCCTTATCGTGAAAGCATTGAGTTCAAAGGACAAACCTATGATGTTTCTTATTATGAGCCAGGTATGAATGTCTCTTTGGGCATCAAATACAATTTTGAAAAACAATAATCGGTCGTTTGAATCCCTTTAGGACGATTCTACAAATATAATTTGATCTTAGACGATCTTGAAACGCTTGGGCTTAACCTCCAAGCGTTTTTTTTATGTTTGGTGGTAAAAGCAACGTGGGCGAAGCATTATTCTTGAATAAATTATCGTTCTTTGATAATTTGAACCATCGGCAACGCTAAATTATGTACCCCAAACAAGCAAAATCAATGAAAGCCATCTTACTCCTACTATCCATTCTATTCATAAGCGCCTGCGCCTCCCCTAGTACCTCCAACAACCCAAGGTCAACCAAAAAAGAAACCAAGGCTATCAGCTACCTCGCCTTAGGCGATTCGTACACCATTGGCGAAAGCGTTCCCAACAACCAACGTTGGCCTATTTTGTTAAGCAAAGCCCTTCGCTCGGAAGGACTTGAGATTCAAACGCCTATCATTATAGCTAAAACAGGTTGGCGAACCGACCATTTACTAAAATCAATGCAATCGGAATTAAATCCAGCGACAAAATATGATTTAGTATCCATTTTAATTGGCGTGAACAATCAATTTCAAGGGAAGTCGATTGAAACCTACGAGCAGGATTTAAGAACCTTGTTCGACCAAGCGATCGCCTATTCTAACAAAGGAAAAGAAGGTATTTTTGTCTTAAGCATTCCCGATTATGGGGCAACGCCTTACGGCGCTCCACGAGCCGAAAGCATCGGGCAAGCGATAGATGCGTGGAACGCTGTCTGTAAGAAAGTTACCTTAGAATATCAATTGCCTTGGCATGACATCACGCCTATTTCGAGAACAGCGACCGAAAACAAAAGCTTAATTGCAGGCGATGGCTTGCATCCTAGCGGCAAAATGTATCAGCTTTGGGTTGACCAAATCACAGCAAAAGTGCTTGAATTGGTCCACTAAAATAAAAATTTGGTAACAGACGATTGTCCATTACCAAATTCTAAAATTAAACGATCCTCAAGCGATCCGTTTCTTATTTCAAATACGATTTTAAATTTCCACCTACGGTTTTCTTAAGAATTTTTAAGCCCAAAGAACGCGCCTCTATACCAGGCATTCCCTTGAACATAAAATGTGTTTCTAAAACCTGTAAAGCATCGTAGTAAGAAAAACGCAACAGGCTATACATATTCTGTTGTAAAGGACTTCCTGTTTCTAGGCGTTTTAAGTTTTTCCACAAGTTGCCGTTCCATTTTTCTAATTCCTCAATTTCTTGATGAGGAATTGGTTGCGGTGCAATGTACAACTGATTGATTCCTTTAACGCCTTTAAAATCCGTCTGAGTATCTGCAAATTCTTCTGAGACTAAAAACAATACACGCAATTCCTCCAAGTCCATGAAACTACCACAATCGCTAGAAACAGTATAATCATCGCGTCTGTTTTGCCAATAAGGCTGAAACGTTTCTTTCATCAGTTTAGCATGGCGTTCAAACATCCAACAAGGAATATCTGGACGCTCTTTTAGGACTTCATACATTGCCTTGAGGTGTTGCAACAACTGCCCTACGTCTTCATAAGAGTACTTCATACTAAAGTCATAACGAGTCTCTCCTCGGTAGCCTTTAAATACTTGTTCTAAGGAAGCATTCATCAATTGGTTGACTCTGGTTGTTTTGTCTGCTACTGGTACATCTTCGTTCAAATAAACATAAGCCAAAAATATTTTAGCAATAGGATTCTTAAACTGTTCCAATCCAGCCGCAGCAGTTACAGGGTCCTTCGGTATCATATTAACATAATACTGTAAGGTATACTCCTCTATGCCATCATTTGATTCCATTTCCCCCGCCATATTGCGGTGTAAAATATAATGCTTGTTTGTTTTTTTGTATTGAATCATCGCAGACTTCGTCGTTGGAGTCAAAGCACCATTTGAAGCAACATCGTATAGTTTTTCTTGAATCAGTAACTCTTGCAATGCTTTAACAGAAAGACGCATTGCCCCAGAATTTTGAGCATAACTTGCCGAGCGTTCAAGGTCAAATTTTTCGACTTTATGCAAGACATTTGCGCTTACCTTTTTGATAAAAACATCTTTAGGTCCACGCATCTGTACTCTAGCTTGTACTTCTTCCGCTTCGGCTCTAGTGTAATAAGGTCCGATAGCGACCCTAACTTTATTGTCACTTAACTGAGCGACCAACTGAGGCGACAATCGTTGCCAATCTGGCCAATAAATATCGGCTTGCTGATCGTAGGTTGCCAACTGAACAATATACACAGCATCTGCTTCTTTTAGCTCTTTTTTGACAAGATAAGCGTCCTTAAATCCTTTTCTCTGAACCAATTTCAGTTTGTCGTTTGCCGTACTTTTGCTAGAATAGGTCCCCATCATAATTCGATAAAGGCTATTTTCCATTTCTATAGAATAAACGTAGCCCACAGAATGTAGAGCTTTGAATTTCTTATATTCGGGTGTTGCATAAATTGCCAACTGAATTTCGTAGACATAATCTTGCGCTTGTGCAGACAAAAAGCACAATAAAAAGAAAGGTAGAACAAATAAATTTCGAAAGTTTTTTCTCATGTTCATTGTTGTTGTTTCGGTCTCCACATTGGAGAAATGTTATAGAAGTTGTAGTCTATACAAAAATTTAAAAGACTAAAAAAGTACTATTAACCGACTGGATTCTAAAAATAGGAATTACAATATTATTTATATTAATCATCAAGTTGGTCCATCTTTGCATCAACTATTGATCCTGTATTGTTTTTTTAGCTTGGTAAGATACATATTTGATTTGAGTATTTTAAAATTTGATTTTTTTTTTTCAATTATGAGCTGCCTAAACCTACAAGCCACTGAATTGCTTTGCTTTATTTTTATTATTTAGTCCTAAAGATTTCATAATTTTTTGAAACAAAAAGCGGTCTATGCTTGCATTCCTTTTAAGTTTTCTATTTTTGTGCTCTTTCGTCCATACTTTTATCAAAGCAAACATTCATTCTAAATGCAGTTGAATAGAGCCTAACAAAAGTTAATGGTACTTTTTTGAGGTTTGATTAAAAATCAAAAAAGCGCCGAACTATTATTATTATTATAAATAGTATTCTAATCCAAAGGGATTTTTTATGAAAAAACAAGTACTTTTAATTTTCCTAATTTCTTTTTTGGGAATACCTATGTCTCACGGAATCAATGGCATTTCTATTCTAGCTAGTCGAACGTTGTTAGAAAATGAATTGGCTCAAAAGTCCATAGACGACTGTGTTATCTTACTAAAAAAAGCGTGCCAATGCGACGTAAAAATCAATGATCGTTCTCAAGAAATACTTTTATTTCTGCCAGACATTGATACCAATCTTGTCGCCTCCTACTCTACCTTTACCAATAAAAGTCTTCCTTATCCAATGATTGACTACCCTGTACATGAGTATACATGGACGTCAGAACGAATAGAAGGGCATGTCCATTTAACCTTGGAAACACCTAGTTTTCTCGGCATTAGTTTTGGGCTGTATGGCTTACTACAAGAGCATTTGTGGTTCTCTTTTTACCACACCAAAGAAAGTATTATTCCAGATCTAACTTTCTGGCCTTTAACAGAAGATTTCACTTGGACTGCCAGACCTCGTTTTGGGAAAAAAGGCTTTCATTTACACAGCATGCACCCGCTGGAATTGACCGAACCTTTACTGAATCCAGATTGTCCCAACGGCATTCAACAGGTAAAGGAATATATTGATTGGCTGGTTCGCAATCAACAAAATTATTTTGAATTTAATTTATTAGAACAAGAAGACCTAGAACGTTGGGTCAACTACATTAGCCCTGCGGTTGAATATGCACATAAACGGGGCATTCTAGTTGGATTAGACCTTAGTTTGCACATGACACAGCAAAAAGCCTTCATGTTGTATAAAAATTTTCCAGCGACATTAGTGGCCGAAAAAAAGCAAATTACGCAAAACCTTGAAACGCTTTTTATGGCTCCTTGGGATGTTATTGCAATGGAAGCCTCTACAACCGAGTTCACCCAAGGCAATGCAGCCAAAGTACAAGCGCTGCAACTCTATGTGACAGACTTAGTCAAAAACAAGCACCATGCTCATTTGGCGGGCCGTCATCATGTTGTTAAGAAAGATAAAATGCTTGGAAAAACAAGCACAGAAACCAATACGTTGACCAAAGAACAAGAAAGCTTGGATGCCAACAGAGCTACTTTCATTCATACCGTTATGTTTTATGGTTTGGTCGATCAAAAAGCACCTGTTTATGGAAACGAAAATTTGTTGCATTTATTAGACGTACTCAAAAAAGAACAAAAGACACGTGAAACTTGGTATTATCCTGAATCTGCCTACTGGATTACCTTTGACAACTCTGTTCCGATGTTGTTAACGCCTTATTTGGAGACAAGATTGGACGACATTTTGTTGATGGATTCCCTAGACGTAGAAGGGCATCTAACCTTTAGTTCGGGCTGGGAATGGGGCTATTGGCTGATTGATTGGAGTATCGCAAGGTGGTCTTGGGAACATACCTTCAACGATCAGGTTCAAAAAACTAGACCAACGCAATTTTTGACCGATCTTTTTCAAAACCAAACGATTGTAAAACACTTCAATACACTGCATACCTTACAACAAAAATACATCAAAGACCAAGAGCTCATTCGTTATTTAGTTGCTCAAACCGTTACCGATGAATTGCCTGCTCCCCTTGTCTTGCAATTGCACCCTAGTCCAGAGAGAAGTTATAAATGGATGCGAACAAAAGCCAACAAAGAGGACATTAATATGATTCATAAGAATACGATTGATCCACTCTTAGAGTTTGCAACGCTTAGTGAGGCTATTGTTAATGATTTAAGTTTAATTAATTATTCATTGCGTCCAGCACAAGATAAATTATTACAAGAATTAACACAAGCTTTGGCGGTCACCAATCTGAGAGCAAAACACAAAGCCTATACCTTATCTTTTCTCTTAGGCAAACGTCAAGAGCGTTTAGAAAAAGGGAGTACGCCGCTACTCCAAGAGTATATTGAAAATGCGCAGGCGGCTCGATTGGAAGCGCAGGTCTTGGTGAACAATCAAGAAAAAAACTATCGTTACCCGCTCAACTATATTGCTAGACCAATAGAAGGTGGCGGTTCAACCGCCTATGATTTTGGCTATTTATATCCTGTTAGTAATTTGCATTTTTGGCAACGAGAAGAAGAGCAGATTATCCAAGAGAAATATGGCCCTTTATTTATGTCTATCTGGGATGTGCCTAGAATCTTGGGCATTGTAGACTAAAATTTCTATTTAGAATAAATTTAAAAATAGATAGAAGTCTATCTTTATCGAATGGAAAATCGAATGTTTTTCTTATTTTAAGCTCTAAATTCAAAATCAATCAATCGTGCAGTTTATTTTTTTGCACAAAACATAAGAAATCAATCATGGATAATAAGAAATTGAATGTGCCAATTATGGCCGATTTACATGCAGAAGGAAAAAAACCTGAAGTCTTATTTTGGGTAGGCTGTGCAGGAAGTTTCGATCAGAGAGCTCAGAAAGTTACTGTTGCCTTTTGTAAAATTCTAAATGAATTAAATATTAATTACGCTGTCTTAGGTAAAGAGGAATCTTGTACTGGAGATCCAGCGCGTCGTGCAGGAAATGAGTTTGCCTTTCAGATGAAAGCGCAAGAAAATATCATGGTGTTGAATAATTACGAAGTCAGTAGAATTGTAACCACTTGTCCGCACTGTTTCAATATCTTAAAAAACGAATATCCTAAAATAGGTATGTATGATGCTCAAGTAATGCACCATTCGCAATACTTACAACAATTAATAGATAGCGGTCAATTAAAAGTAGATGGCGGAGCCTTTGAAGGTAAAACGATCACCTACCATGACTCTTGTTATTTAGGTCGGGCTAATGAAGTCTACGAAGCCCCTCGTAGTGTGCTGAAAGAACTGGATGCGACACTATCCGAAATGGCAGACAACAAATCAAAAGGTTTGTGTTGTGGTGCTGGTGGTGCACAAATGTTCAAGGAAGACGAAAACGGGGATCGACGCATTAACTCGGCTCGTACCGATCAAGTTTTAGATACGGATGCGAATATCGTAGCCGCCAACTGCCCGTTCTGCATTACGATGTTGCAAGATGGTCTGAAGGAACGTGAAAAACAAGATGTGATGGTCTTAGATTTGTCTGAACTAATTGTTCAATCTAATAATTTATAAACAATGGTTGATTACAAGCAATTACCAGCAAACGCAAGGGTTTGGATCTATCAATCGAACCAAGTTTTTTCGGAGGCTCAAACGAAAGAAATACAGCAAAATTTAGAACAATTTGTTGCGCAGTGGCAAAGTCACGGTGCTCCAGTTAGCGCTTGGGCAGGTATTCGATACCAACGCTTTGTTATTTTGGTGGTGGACGAAGCACAGGAAGCCCCTAGTGGTTGCTCTATTGATTCTTCTGTTGCGATTATCAAGGATATTGAACAAAAGATGGGAGTCAATATGTTTGACCGTCTCAACTTGGCCTACAAAGTAGATGCAAACACCGTAGAATCTGCTGATCGAGAAGATTTTGCAGCCTTGTATAGTGCTAAGAAAATTGACGACGATACTACTGTCTTTAATAATTTAGTCGCTACCAAAGCAGACCTAGAGACTAAGTGGGAAATTCCTTTAGGAACTTCTTGGCATGCCAATATGGTCTAAAATATAACTTTTTATTTTTAGGAATAATTCTAAAATTTTCAAAAGCTCAATGTCTCTACGACGTTGAGCTTTTTTTGTTTTAATCTCTTTTTTGTTCCAAATTTTATATTTAAAAAATAGAAAAATGCTCCTTTTTTATTAATAAAAAAGTTCTTTTTCCTTAATAAAATCTTAATTATATGCCAATAATGAACTTTTATTTTATACAATATATCCTTTCAAAATAAAACCTACTTAAATACTTGACTTGATAATCAAGTATATTATACAATCATTCAAAATAAAAATAAGCATTTTGCTCTGTCACAAAAAATATAAAAATAAATAAAAGCAAACGGTAATACTTTTGTTTTTCCTCCATTAAATGATGTGATTAGAAATTGCAAGAAAAAAATTATTCATTTAACACATAGGCAACAAGGAATACTCCAATCAATTATAATCCTCCGTTGCCTTACACAAAACCCTTATTAATTATGGCTGTAATACGTCGTGGTAGAATTCAAACATTTGATAATAATAATAAAAGTAAAGTCATCGTTA
>CACVAQ010000025.1 GCA_902727865.1 uncultured Aureispira sp.
TACTTAAGAATATATTATTTTACTAGAAATATCAGACTATTTACATTTCTAGCACTTTTGTCTCCCGTACACCTTACTTTAACATTAACAAAGGCATAGGAGTCACCAGACTTTGCTTGTTTTATAGCCGAAAGCGCTTTACCTGTAAAGCGACCACCGAGCCCATTTATTCTAACAGCGTCTTTATTTTTGCGAGTATAGAATAAGGTATAGGATTGCACATGGCATTTTATTGGGAAATCAAATCCATTTACTTGGGCGGACAAGCCAGCGGGACCTTTCATTTCTTCTGAACTTATAAGTCCACCACTTTTTTTTGCTCTTCGCACAATAGGAGTTGGTATTTTTTTAACGTTGAAAGTCACCTTGGATTCTTTTTGAGATTTAAGGTGTTTGGCAATAAGGACAACTTTTTCTTCCGTAAAGACTCGAACCGTATATTTTCCCGCTGTTGTCGGTTCTATTGCAACATTTTTATTTTCTGATCTTAGGGTAAATTGATGAATATCTTTACCAAAGGCATTTATTGATATAGGGTTATTCACTCCAAGATAAAGAACGTTCATTTTATCCGAAGTGATTGAAATAGCTAGTGGTTTTCCCTTAACGGTATTTTTTACATCGAAATAAGAACTAAAATGAAAAGGGGAGCTGATGGATGGAAGCAGCTCTAAAAGATCTTTGCTAATTAAGACTAAATTACTGGCTAGTAAGAGAAGGATTAAGAGATGGGTACTTGAGTTTTTTATAAAGTGCATTTTCTGAAAATTTATCGTTTGAAGTGGTTTAGAATTTTAAATGAGAATCAAGGGCTAAATTGATTTTAAGTACTCTTAGTCATAGTACTTTGTGTTTTTTTTAATGAAAAACATAAAAATCATCTCGTATGAGATTGATTGTCAGTTTATTAATATTTTGGCAACTAAAAGGTCATTGGTCTGGTAATCAACCTAATACGATTTCTTTACGAAGTAATGAGTAAGGAATTTAAGTGTTCATATTACAAAAAAAAAGCTTCGAAAGCGCAATAATTTCAAGAAAAGAACCCAACAAGTTAGAAAATATAAAATAATTCATATCTTTGTACTTCATGGGTTTTAGGGTTTAGTTTTCTGGTCAAGTTACTTCGGTAGCTTGACCTTTTTTGTGCCTATACAGATCATATTCAAAACCAAAGACGAATGCAAAACAGCTTAAAAGAATTTGGAATTTATTTTTTGTTACTGTTTGGTCTAGCGCAGGTTGGGTTTGCCCAAAGCCCCCAACCAAGGAATACGCCTAAAATCCCCTATGCCCCTTACGGGGGCGTATTCACGCCCAAAGGAACCCTACGTGTTTTATTGGTTTTTGTGACCTATAAAGATAAGAGTGCGTCCAATCCTACCTTTGAAAATAAGAACTGCAATTTACCGAATTGGGAGTATACCCAAAATAACAAACTACCGAACTTTGTCAATGCCGAAACAGGCGCCTGCCCATCGTATATTTTTAATACGGAAGCCGATTTTGAAACACAAATGGAGGTGGTGTCGAATAATTTTTCCAAAGAATTTTCCTTAATGTCTAATGGACAATTTAAAATGATTGGGGAAGTGTTCACCAATGCAGCAGGGAAACCGACGGTGGTAGAAATTGACCCAACAGAGGGCTACTCTTGGATGCACATGAATGGGCGAGCCGTAGAAGCAATGCAAAAAATAAACCCTAAGATGGATTATGCTCGTTTCGATCAGCGTAAAAATTCCCCTAATTTTAAGTTTGATAATTCGGATACAACCAAACATAAGCCCGATAAAATTCTTGATTTTGTCGTCTTTGTGCATCGTTATAATAATGCTTGGAAAGAAGTGCCCAAACGAGGGATGCGGGCATGGGTTGGTTCTGCTGGAGGCTTTGCGTCTACTGGAGTGCATACCCAAAATAAGATCAATGGTTATCGAATTGCAGAAGGTTTTACGATGACATATAATTCAGGTGTTTTTATCCACGAAGTAGCACATGTTTTATTTAACGCACCCCATATTATGGGTGTTAATAATGTGGTGGGAAATCATTTTTATCTGCTAAGTGCAGGCTGGGGCGTGATGTCTCCAATTAGTATTTTTGGTGGTTTTAATGCTTGGGAACGGTGGTATTCGGGCTTTATAGAGCTGGTGGCAGATATTCAAAGCCCAAAAGAAATAGAAGCAAGTACTATTTTTGTACTGCGAGATTACTTCACCACAGGAGATGCTATGCGTATTAAAATACCTTTTGCTAAAGGGCAACACTTGTGGCTAGAGAATCATGCAAAGTTAGACCCCTTGGACGAGCACCCTTGGAGTGGGAAAATACTAGGAAAAGGGGATACCATTGCTCGTGCTGCAAAAGGTATTTACGCTTATGTAGAAGATATTGAAGGCAGTCGAAACGTTATTTTTTCCCCCTTGTCCAATCGAGCAAATGGAATTAAGGTGTTGCATGCAGGAGGGAACTATGATTATGAGCTGTATGAAAATTTACCAGATCGTAGGAATAACTGGGGAAATGTCATGAAAAGCTTTCGGAGATTGGAAGCCAATCCCATTTCGGGAATCAATAATTTGTATCGTTTTCCTTATGATAAAAACAAGGATGGCGTCATCAAAATGGACCCCAATTACAACTCTAGTAAAACAGAATGGTATGCGCCTATTTTTAGAGAAGAAGTCCGTCCCGACTCTTTTGTTAATCTTTATGGCAGTTTTGGTGTTTATGATACAAAGAAGTCCAAAGGCTATGTTGGCCCGATTGCCTATCGAGATGGAGATTATTTAGAC
This sequence comes from uncultured Aureispira sp., assembly GCA_902727865.1. Lineage (GTDB taxonomy): Bacteria > Bacteroidota > Bacteroidia > Chitinophagales > Saprospiraceae > Aureispira. The sequence continues at coordinate 2,799 of CACVAQ010000025.1, forward strand.
ATGGGGTCTAATCCGATGCCCTTAAATTATCCGACATATGATTTGAAAAAGAAAAAATTAGCCCCTTATGTTTTAAATGGCTTGGCTTTAAAGTTTTCTGCCCTTGAGAACAGCACCGATATGCAGGTAGAAGTTCGGTTTGAACAGGTTCAACTCTGTCAAGATAGACGTTGGGCAGGCGATATTGAATTGCCTAATATTACTAAGGATGATCGAGCTGATTTAGAAATTTCAAGGCGTACAGAATTAGTTTTAAATAAAAGCGGTACCGCAAATACACATATTCAAACCGCAGCAGGAGATTTTATACATCCAACCGTTTTCAGGGTCAAAAAAGGGGCAACCTTGCATTTAAAAGAAAAATCCAAATTGATTTTGGAAGACGATACGACCTTGATTGTTGAAGAAGGAGGGAAGATTATTTTAGATAAAAAAGCAAAAATAATCGTCCAATCCAAGGCGACATTTATCGTCCAAGAAGGGATGCTTCAAAAGCATAAAAGAGCGAAAGTCATTCGCTAAGGGCAACAATAGGTTTTTAAATATTTGTTTGGATTTATTCTAAATAAGTAGGAGTGTTAACAAAACGCTAAAATAGATAGAGGAAAACCAAACGAAATTTTATATTTGCAGCACCTCTGATGTCTATTATCAGAATTTAATCATTTATTTATATTATATAAATTTATATACAAGCTATATGACACTCTCAACAGGTCTTATCTTTGGTATAATTTTCATTTTGATGTTTATTGTTGTAATGGCAACAATATCAGAAGGTTTGGTAAAAATCGCTGCTAAACATCAAGGTGAAAACCCAGAGAACTACGGCGTCTTACCTAATGACATGCCAAGTATGCTTAAGCGAGGAGAAGGCTCTCCAGATTACATTTCTCAAGAAGATCATTTTGTGGATCTAAAAAAGGGTTTTGATATTAATCTTTTGGGAGAAGCCTCTTTGGAGCATGGAATTGAGTATGTACACTCTTCAACTTATGCACTAAAACCAAAGGATTTTATGGGCATGATGCCGATTCCTAAGGTAGTCGTAGCAGAAGGTGAAACGCTAAAAGCTGGAGACGTTCTTTTCTTCGATAAGAAACGTCCAGAAATTAAATATGCAGCACCTGTTAGTGGTGAAATGCTGAAAATCCAAAGAGGAGAGAAGCGTTCAGTTAATGAGGTTGTAATTTTGGCAGACAAAGAGCTTGAATACCGTGCCTATGATCTTCCTGATTTGGATACAGTAAGTCGTGAAGACTTAGTTGCGTTCTTGTTGGATTCTGGGGCATGGCCTTTTATTCGTCAACGTCCTTTCGATATCGTAGCAGAGCATGAAAAAATGCCTAAAGCTATTTTTGTAACGACATTTGATACCGCTCCTTTGGCTCCAAGTTTTAACTTAACAGTACAAGGAAAAGAGGCTGAATTTCAAAAAGGTTTGGATGTATTGGCTAAATTAACCGAAGGTGCTTTGCACTTAGGCTTAGATGGTCGTGGAGCTAGTTCTCCTGCCAAAGCCTTTGTTAATGCAACAGGTGTTCAAAAACACTGGTTTAATGGAGCACATCCAGCAGGAAACGTAGGGGTGCACATTCACCACGTTGATCCTTTAAATTCAGGCGAGACAGTATGGCATTTAGATGTACACGGTGTTTTGGTTTTAGGAACTTTGTTTGCTAAAGGTATTTTTGATACCGAACGTATTGTTGCTTTAACAGGAAATGAAATGCCAAATCCTCGTTATGTAAGAGCACACCAAGGAGTTTGTCTGGAGCGTTTTGTTACAGATGTTAAATTCCAAGAACAACTAACAACAACCGATCAAGAAGGAAAGCCTGTTACTATAAATAGAAAAGCAGTCCGTCTAGTTTCTGGAGATCCATTGACGGGTAAAGAAATCGAGCCAAATGGTTATTTAGGTTTCTTTGACGATCAAGTCATGACGATTGAAGAAGGTGATTATTACGAATTGTTTGGTTGGTTAATCCCAAGAGCTGGGCATCCGACACAAAATCGTACGTTCCCAGGTGCTTTTGCACCAAGTTCTATCTATAAAGCAGATACGCAACAAAATGGAGAAGAAAGAGCCTTTGTCGTTTCTGGAGAATATGAAAGTGTTTTACCAATGGATATCTACCCACAATATTTGTTAAGAGCGATTCAAGCGAATGACTTTGAAAAAATGGAAGGATTAGGCATCTTGGAATTGGGAGAAGAGGACGTGGCTTTGTGTGAGTATGTATGTACTTCTAAACACCCTGTTCAAAAAACACTTCGTCAAGGTTTGGACATGTTGAGAGAACAAGGATAAGTACCAAGTATTGATAGAAAGAATAAAATTAATAATAGAAACATATACTAATAATAAAGTAACCTTATGGGACTTTTTGATGTAGATTTTTGGAAAAAGATAGAGCCTAGCAAAGATAAAAAATTTGCACACGGTCTTTACGACGGTGTTTTTACGCTCTTTTTTAAACCGAATGAGGTAAACCATGCTGGTCGTACTCATATTAAGGGGCCGATGGACCTAAAACGATTGATGATACATGTTGTAATTGCTTTACAAGTGTGTTATATAATTGGTTCGTACAATATTGGGCACCAACACTTTTTGGCCTTAGGCGAGCATACAGGCGTTTTGGATGCCGTGCATTTGAAATTAGTCATCGGTTTGATGTCTATTTTGCCTCTGTTTATCGTATCCAACTTAGTTGGATTGGGAATTGAATTTTATTTTGCTTCAAAAAAAGGCCATCCTATTGAGGAAGGGTACTTGGTAACAGGAGCATTGATTCCTTTGATTATGCCTCCAGATGTTCCATTGTGGATGTTGGCATTGTCTATCATTTTTGCTGTATTATTAGCCAAAGAAGCTTTTGGTGGTACAGGAATGAACGTGGTGAATATCGCTTTGATGGCACGTGCGTTTATCTTCTTCGCTTATCCTACAGAGATTTCTGGAGATGGCCCTTGGGTGTCTGCCATTAGTCTTGATGATGGTGTTGTCGATTATAGCTTCTTGCATATGATGTTCAATGGACTTTTTGAAAGCCTAGGCTGGAGTACTTTTATTAATGGGCAACCGCTCTTAGAATCCTTTACTGGAGCAACGCCTTTGGTGTTGGCTAGAACGGGAGGATGGGAAGCCGTAACTGAGGTCTATTCTTCAACAGCAATGTTTGTTGGTGGAATTCCTGGTTGTGTTGGTGAAACTTCAAAATTAGCAATTATCATAGGTATTGCTATCTTATTATTAACTCGCGTGGCTAGTTGGAGAATTATGTTCTCTATGGCATTGGGAGTTGCTGTTACAGGTATGCTATTTAATGCATGGGGCTTTAACTCTTACATGGATGTACCTTGGTACAATCACTTCTTGATGGGAGGTTTGATGTTTGCTTTGGCATTTATGGCTACAGACCCTGTTACAGCATGTGGAACAAATACTGGTAAATGGATCTACGGATTCTTAATCGGTTTCTTCGGAATGGTTATTCGTGTAATGAATCCTGCTTACGCAGAAGGATGGATGTTGGCAATTTTATTAATGAATGTATTCGCGCCAACAATTGACTTTTACGTAGTAGATGCAAATATTAATAGACGTTTAAAAAGAGCTAAAGCTAAATAAAAATGGGAGAGAAAAAAGAAATGAATGTTTACGTGTATGTACTTATGATTACATCCGTAACTGCTTTAATCTTATCGCTTTTATACACTAGTTTGGACCCAATTTTTCAAGCTAATAAAGCGGAAGCTAAGAAAGCAGCTATATTAAGTTGTATTCCTGATTCAACACTGGACTTAACAAATAAAGACCAAGTTACGGCTGCTTATGCAGATGTTACAATGTATGCTGTAAATATTGCTGGTGATGTTTATACAGATTCTGAAGAGGATTTGGCTAAAATCAACGAAATGGCAATAAACGGAGCTAAAAAATACGGAACATTGGCTGAGTTAGAATTGGCGAATGAAGAAAAGAAAGCTGAAAAAGATCGTGTTTATCCTGTTTATGAGCGTAATGGTACTTATGTAGTTGCTATTCGTGGAAATGGATTGTGGGACAAAATATGGGGATATATTGCCTTAGAGGATGACCTAAATACAATTGCTGGTGTTTACTTTGATCACAAAAATGAAACGCCTGGTTTGGGTGCAGAGATTAAAGACAATAGTGCTTTTAAAAAGCAATTTATCGGTAAAAAAATCTTTGAAGGTAATAATGTTGCTTTAACCGTACTTAAGCGTTTCAAAAAAGGAGAGCATTATGTAACAGGTATTTCGGGGGCTACAATTACTTGTGATGGAGTTACGGCTATGTTTGACAAAGGAATGAGCAAATACGAAACTTACTTCGAGCAATTGAAGAATAAAAAATAAGTTACTCTTGTTAGGAGTAATTCAATAAAAAAATTATAAACTATACATAATACATAGCGCAATGGCTGATACTATAGTTGATTCAAAAAAACAAGGAGGATTACTTGGGAAAGAAGATATGAAGCTTCTTAAAGATCCCTTACACAGTAATAATCCACTTACCATCCAAGTTTTGGGAATTTGTTCTGCCTTAGCAGTAACGGGTTCTGTTTCCAAATCTTTGGTGATGGCAGTAGCACTAATTTTTGTATGTGCTGCTTCTAGTTTAATTATTTCTTTACTAAGAAATTCTATTCCTAGTTCTATTCGTATGATTGTACAATTACTTGTAATTGCAGGTTTGGTACAAATTGTAGAGATTGTATTGGGAGCATATGCTTACACTGCTTATGTAGAACTTTCTGTATTTATTGGTCTGATTATCACCAACTGTATTGTAATGGGACGTTTGGAGGCTTTTGCCATGGGCAACAATCCTAAGCAAGCGTTTTTAGATGGTATTGGTAATGGATTAGGATATGGTTGGATTTTGGTAGCGATGGCAGTCGTACGTGAATTGTTTGGTAAAGGTACATTTATGGGCTGGGTAATTTTACCACCAGATATTTACACTGCGAACAACTTGATGGTTTTACCAGCATCTTCTCTCTTTGTAATTGGTATCTTTATTTGGATACAACGTGCAGTAGATCCTGAATTAGTAGATAAATCTTAAATTGGACTAGTTTAACAAACAATTCTTGTAAAAAAATAAATAGTTCGTTGAAAACGCTGTCATTTTGATATTAATAAAATAAATTATTAATGTATTTTGATTGATGAGTTTAATTATCAAAGTGACATAAATGTGTTTTTTATCTTTTTGTTAAAAGTGAAAATTAACGAGCTATTACATAATATTATTATAAATCTAACGATAAAATGGGCGAGACATTAAATATCTTCATCAAAGCAGCCTTTATTGATAACATGATCTTGGCATATTTCTTAGGAATGTGTTCTTATCTTGCGGTATCCAAAACAGTTAAGACAGCTGTTGGTTTGGGATTAGCAGTTATCTTTGTATTGGGAATTACCATGCCTATTAACTGGGCAATCAATACCTATCTTTTGTCTGATGGTGCAATCATTGAAGGAATCAACTTAACCTTTTTGCGCTTAATTTTGTTTATTGCTGTTATTGCATCTATGGTGCAATTAGTAGAAATGATTATTGAAAAAGTTTCTCCAGCATTATACAACTCACTTGGAATTTTCCTTCCTCTAATTACAGTAAACTGTGCGATCCTTGGAGGGTCTTTGTTTATGGTTTCTAGAGAATATGGATTTACTGAATCCGTTTCTTTTGGATTAGGATCTGGAGTTGGATGGTTCTTGGCTATTGTTGCCATTGCTTCTATTCGTGAAAAATTGCGTACGGCTGATGTTCCTCCTGCATTAAGAGGACTTGGTATTGCATTTATCATTACAGGACTAATGGGAATTGCATTTATGAGTTTGGCTGGATTAAACCCTGGCGATTTTAATTAATTATGACTTCTTCCTTATTGAGAAGGCTTTAAAGCTAATCAGTAAAAAACATCATACTTATGTTATTAGATATTAATATATACTTTATAATACCAATCTCAATCCTCGTGTTTTCTGTGTTGATTTTGGTCTTGTCAGCAGGTTTATTGGCTGCAAGAAAACGACTATTGCCACAAGGAGACGTAACACTCTCTATTAATGATGGTGAAAAGAAAATTACGACACAACCTGGTGCTAATTTACTAACGGCCCTATCTGCTGATAGTATCTTCTTGCCATCTGCTTGTGGTGGTGGTGGAACTTGTGCGATGTGTAAATGCCAAATCATTACTGGTGGCGGAGATCCATTAGCAACAGAAATGAATCATTTGACTCGTAAAGAAGCGGCTGAACACTGGCGCTTGGCTTGTCAAGTAAAAGTTCGTTCGGATATGGATGTTGTTGTGCCAGCAGAAATTTTTGGAATCAAAAAATGGGAATGCGAAGTTGTTTCTAATTACAACGTAGCAACTTTTATCAAAGAATTTGTGGTAAAAGTACCAGAACCAGTAGCATTTGATGCTGGTGGATATATTCAGATTGATGTACCTGCAATTACAGTAGATTACAAAGAGATGAACATTGATGCTAACCCAGAAACGGGGAAAGCGAAAGATGAGTTTGAAGCAGAATGGGATACTTTGGGAATGCGTCAATTTACGATGGTGAACGAAGAGCCTATCTTCCGTGCTTATTCGATGGCAAATCACCCTAAAGAAGCTGAAGAGAAGCAAATTGTTATGTTAAATATTCGTGTTGCGCCACCACCACCTGTATTCCACATTGTGGATGGTAAGCGTCAATTCAAAGAATATATGGATGTAAATCCTGGAATTTGTTCTTCTTATGTATTTGGTTGTAAGCCTGGCGATAAAGTAACTATTTCTGGTCCTTATGGTGAGTTCCACATTAAACCTACTAAGAAAGAGATGGTTTATATTGGTGGTGGTGCTGGTATGGCTCCATTGCGTTCTCACTTATTCCATTTGTTCCATACACTAAAAACAAGAGACCGTAAGGTTTGTTATTGGTATGGTGGACGTGCTCCAAGAGAGTTGTTCTACATCGATGACTTTAGACAAATTGAAGCTGAATTTGATAACTTTACCTTCCACATTGCCATTGATAGAGATCCTAAAGATCCAGAATGGATTGGTAAAAAAGACATCAACGATGAGAATGGAAACTGTTTCTTCGGCTTTGTAATGCCTGAGTTAAAGAAACATTATTTGGATCATCATCCAGAGCCAGAAGAAATTGAATACTATTTCTGTGGTCCTCCAATGATGGCTCAATCTATCTTTACTGCTCTAGATGCTCTAGGCGTTCCTAACGAAAATATCGCATTTGATGATTTTGGTGAGTAAGCCTTAAATAATTATCACGTGTAAAAATATATAGCACCTTTCACATTTTGTGGAAGGTGCTTTTTTTGT
>CACVAQ010000026.1 GCA_902727865.1 uncultured Aureispira sp.
ATCATTAGAAGACATAAAAAAGTAGTTGCCCAGAGTAGGCAGTTTTTTAAAAAATCAAACATAGGGTATTGTTTTTTTGTGTTCAAAAAGATTTGTACATGTTGAAACTTCGTGGGTCGTTTGTTTCCTTAGGAACAGTAAAAAAATAAGATGACCATTCCTTAGAACAACACTGCTACATAAGTTCTATTATAAATAGAACGATATATGTATTTCATTCGTTGCCTCCATATTTGGAAATAAACCAACAATACTAAACATTATTAACAAAGTGAACGATATTTAAAGCAAAAGGCATTTATCCCAAGAATTTAGCTTACCTTTGTGCCTTTATTAGGTTTTTCATAGAACCACTAAATCTTAAATTTATTATTAATAATTGTTTATTAGTCTAAGATTTATCAAAGTGCGTTTAGGTTCAAAACAACCAATTACCAAACTAACTGTTTGCGTATTTTTATGGAATCCTATCCACTAACTTTATACAACGAATGACATTTGAAGATTTAAGAATAGTACCTCCTATATTAAAAGCCCTAGCGGCACAAGGTTATACCCAACCAACTCCTATCCAAGCTCAATCAATTCCAATCCTACTACGAGGCAAAGACCTATTGGGTTGTGCTCAAACAGGAACGGGTAAGACAGCTGCTTTTTCAATTCCTGTGTTGCAAAACATTTATTTGGATCAGCAAAACGCACCACAAAAAGGATTAAGAAAAATAAAAGCCTTGATTGTAACGCCTACTAGAGAGTTGGCGATTCAGATTGGTGAAAATTTCACGGCTTATGCTCGTTATACTAGCATCCGAAATACCGTTATTTTTGGTGGCGTCAAGCAAGGGAATCAAACACAAGCCTTGAGAAAAGGTGTTGATGTTTTGGTGGCGACTCCTGGCCGTCTATTGGATTTGATGCAACAAGGTTTTATCAGTCTTAAACATATTGAATACTTTATCTTGGATGAAGCGGATCACATGCTAGACATGGGGTTCATTCACGATATTCGTAAGCTTATTGCTAAAATTCCAGAAAAACGCCAGTCGCTTTTCTTCTCGGCAACGATGCCTCCTTCTATCGTAAGCTTGTCTCAAAAGATTTTGGGCGAGTACGAAAGTGTGACCATCAAACCAGAGCAAGCAACAGCGGAACGTGTAGAACAAGGGGTTTACTTTGTAAGCAAGCCTGACAAACGCAAATTGTTGGTGCACTTATTAAATTCCAAACCTATTCAATCGGTTTTGGTTTTTTCTAGAACTAAATTTGGTGCAGATAAGATTGTTAAAATGTTGCAAAAATCCAACATCAAAGCGGAAGCCATTCACGGCAACAAGTCTCAAGGGGCTCGACAACGTTCCCTCAAAAATTTCAAGAGTGGGCGAGTCAATGTTTTGGTGGCAACCGATATTGCGGCACGTGGTATTGATGTAGATGAATTGTCTTTGGTTATTAATTATGATTTACCGAATGTTTCTGAAACCTATGTCCATAGAATCGGTCGTACAGGTCGTGCTAGTGCTAGTGGTGTTGCCTTGTCTTTTTGTGACAATGAAGAACGTTCTTATCTAAGAGATATTCAAAAACTAATCAAACAGGATATTCCTGTTATTAGTGACAATCCTTTTGCGGAAGAATACAACGAAGCGGTTGCGAAACAGGGCAAAAAATCACACAACTCACGCAACAATCGCAGCGGTCGTTCAGGGGGCGGTAATGGTCGTTCGGGGGGCAACAATAAAAGAAAAGCAAATGGCAGAAAAAGCCGTTCGAATTTTGGTAGAAAGAAAAGTTCTTAAATAAGTACTTCTTTAAGTAAGTCCTTTGTTTTTTGGGCGATTACTTAAACTATTTCTACCGAAAATATAGACTAGAAAAGCCTATCAATTCGTTGATAGGCTTTTCTGTTTTCAAGAGCTGCCTCTTTTATCTAAATTTTAATATCTTTGCAGCATATTTTTATCTCATTACTTTGTTGAAAAAATCTATTAATTTATTGCATGAGTGCTTCGCTTTGATTACCAACAGGATACGCTTTCACTAGTCAGAATACTAAAAAACTGATAATCAAACTAATGCAAAATTATTTTTTATTTTTTTCATAGATAAATTAAAACCACGCAGCAGCAGCGCAGCTAAATAAGCGTAGTGCTTATGAACTGAACGGAGTTAGCTCACGAGCAAAGCGAGCGAACAAACGTAGCGAACTAATCAACGGAGTATTAATTATCTACTACCTCACTTTTATTACAAACATACCATGTCTGATCAATCCATAAGTTTAAACAAATACATTAGCAGTACAGGAATTTGCTCTCGACGAGAAGCTGATAAGTGGATTGACGCAGAACGGGTAAAAATAAACGATCAAGTTGCCAAGAAAGGCAATCGAGTCAATGAAGGAGATACTGTAACTATTGACGACAAACCTTTGCAAAACAAACCTAAATTGGTTTACATTGCCTTAAATAAACCTCCTGGAATTACTTGTACGACGGATTTAAAAGATCCTGACAATATCATTGATTTTGTGAATTATCCCAAGCGTATTTTTCCGATTGGGCGCTTGGACAAACCTTCTTCTGGGTTGATTTTGTTGACAAATGATGGCGATATTGTGAATAAAATTCTACGAGAGGAGAACAATCACGAAAAGGAATACCTTGTCTACACCAATCGTTTGGTAGATGCTGCCTTTATCAAAGAAATGAGTAATGGAATTCCCATTTTGGATACCATTACTAAAAAATGTGTGGTGACTAAAACAGGCAAAAAGTCCTTCTCTATTATCTTAACACAGGGATTAAACCGCCAAATTAGACGTATGTGCGAATATTTGGATTATAAAGTGGTGAGCCTAAAACGAGTTCGAATTATGAACATTCACCTTGGTAATTTAAAACTTGGCAAATCCCGTGAGTTGACAGAAAGTGAATTTAAAACCTTAGAGAAAAATTTGTAATCCATTTACTTTAGTGCTCTGTAAAGAAGAAAGCTTGCTAAAATATAGCCGTTCATTTTTACAGAGCACTTGATCTTAGTAATCTAAAACACAACGACAAGATTGAGCAATCGAATGGTCTACATGGGTACGAGTCACTTGATCTCTACTGTGAAAAACATATCGCCCAATAGATTCATTTTCTGTATCTTGAGTAGAAGTCCAAAAGAAAGCATAATCTTCTATGTTTTCAAATACGCCGACCGCATAGCGACCAGCAGGAAGCATAGAGAATAACGTTGTGTTGCTTCCATTGTTGCCATTATTCCAGCCCGTTTCCGCCTTTAAGTCTGAAATATTGGCTAAGGTTCGTCCCCCAAGCATAGAAAGGTCTGTGTCTGCCATTCCCAAGGCTTTTTCTAAGTCTTTCCAATCGGCATCACTAGACAAATGCCAGCCCGCAGGGCAAGCGGTTTTAGCAAGACTCCAGTCGTACAAACAACCGTATTCTTTAGACGGATTGTCTGCATTTAACATCGCTCCCTCAGCTTCATAGCGTAAATTTTCTGCCATCCAGTATTTCCCCCCAAATTCAACAACAGGATAAAGTTCATTGTCTCTAGCATCATACAGCCATTTTGATTCGGCATCAAGACCAGTTGATTTACTGTAGCTCGCCCCCTCATGAAAATAACTACCTACGTCATCGTTCTTAGTACAACTTGTTGAAAATAAAGCCGCACAACTTAATAGGAATAACAAATGTATTTTTCTTTTCATAATTAATAATAAATAAATAGTGTGGTTGTAGATTCTTATTTTGATGTTTCCATAATAATACTTAGGAACGGTCAAAAAATAAGAGGAACAACATTTGAAACGAGATTTTTGTTTCAAATTTTGGTAAAGATGAGAAGTATAGCGGGCTACACGCCCGATTCTTTAGTGGAATTTGAGGCAAAAATATTATTCAAATGTTCATCTTATTTCTTTACTGTTCCTTAGCTCCTTCTCCGAGGTTTTAGTTAAAAAAAAAACATAAAAAAATTTAGCTTCACTGATCTGCAATGCCTATCAATTTAATTATCATCGAATTAACAATTTCAATGATAATCAAGCTTGTATAATTTTTTTTCCACGAAATGATATATGAACAGTCTGGTCGATTTTTTATATACTTAATGGGGGGTTAAGTAGCTCTTTTTCTTATAAATACTTCTTTTAATACCTATAAAAAACCAACAAAAGGAAACACGAAATATAGAAAGATGATTTTATTAGTTTAAGATATAAAAAAAAATTAATAAAATACACCTTGACCTCTTTTTTATAGGTTTTGTTTGTATATTTTTAATAAAAAATTAGACGGATTTAGAATAGCGTTTTTAACCTACTCCAGTTCTGTGAGCAATTTAAGCAAACAGACAACACTTATCACCTAAAGAGTTGATTCACTTAGTACTAAAAATAAGCAAAGGTTGATTTGTTTATTTTTTCTGCTATAAATCGGAACAACATATATGCCCAATCTGCTATTTATTTTCACAAAAACTTATACAGAGTACCAGTCAAAAGCAGCTTCCTCAAGACATTCGCCCCAGCTAGAACAGGCCATCAGAAAGGAAGCAATAGAACTACTTAAATAAATAAAGGTTCTTTGACAACTGTTCTCACGAAGTAATTTTTGCCAAATATTTAAATAACAGATAGCTCTTAGCTGATTTTTAGATTTTAAATTTTAATCCCAAAGTTTACTTTTTCTTATTAATGCAAAAATTAGCTGCGGGGAGTCTTTGTTACTTGCGTGCCGTCGCTTTGTTAGTCGTTAAGCTCCTGAGCCCTGCGCTTTAGTTCGCTTAGTTCGTTTATCAAACAACCATAAATAAATAGGTTGATCCTTCGCAGGTCCTTATTCATCAAAAAGAGGTCAAGAATTTAGGTGCTATTTAAGGATAGGTCCGATGATTTATCGCTTCATTTTCAACAATCCTCTAATAAGTTTGTATTTTTTCACTAAAACACAAACGTAGAATATGTATTTTCTATTTTTTTATCGACTTTGTGGTTCTAAATTAAGTTAAGTATATCGTCTTGGACAAGTCTTTACACATTCTTGTACCGTATAGGCGTATTTCAAGTTAAATACATTTTAATTTTTATCACGATATATGAAAATTATCATTGCAGGTGCAGGAGCCGTTGGGTTTCATTTAGCCGAATTACTATCTAAAGAAAACCAAGACATTACCTTAGTTGATTCTAATAGTCAGGTACTAGAACATGCGGCCACACATTTGGATGTTATGACCTTAAAAGGAGATGCAACATCTACGAGTGTTCTAAAAGAAGCACAAGTACATACGGCCAATCTATTTATTGCCGTTACGACCTCAGAATCTACAAATTTACTCTTGGCTATTTTGGCAAAAAAAGCAGGGGCACGCAAAACGATTGCTCGGGTCAATAACCCAGAATATTTTGAGGCGACACAATTAGCGAGTTTCCAATCTTTGGGAATAGATTCCTTGATATCGCCACAATTATTGGCGGCCCAAGAGGTCGAGCGTTTACTTAAACAGGGGTCTTGTACGGATGTATTTGACTTTGAGAACGGCAAAATTTCTGTTATTGGGTTTACGCTAGACAACAATTGCCCGCTAGTCAACAAGACCATTTACGAAATAGATCAAAACTCTGACTTCAAATTCAGAGGCGTTTCTATCCTTCGAGGGTATACAACAGTTATTCCAAATGGTCGTACCGTATTGGAAAAAGGGGACCATCTTTACATTTCCGCAGAACACAGAAACATAGACAAAGCATTGGCTTTTGCTGGTAAACAATTAAAACCAATCAAACGGGTGATGATTATTGGAGGAACTTCTCTAGCCTTGCAAGCAGCAAAATTGTTAGAAAATCAATACGAAGTTTCTTTGATTGTTTCTGACAAAGAAGTAGGGAAACGATTTGTAGAAAAACTACACCACACCTTAGTCATTCACGCTGATGCCAGTAATATTGATGTTTTAAAAGAAGAAGGGATAAAAAGAATGGATGCTTTTGTTGCCTTAACGCCCAACTCTGAAACCAATATTATCACTAGCTTGATGGCGGAAGAATTAGGGGTGTATAAAACAATTGCCCTAGTGGAAGATGTCAATTATACACACATCTCTAAAAATATTGGCGTTGATACCATTATCAACAAAAAATTAATTGCCGCTAACAAAATATTTCGATTCATCCGAAAAGGAAAAATCAAAGAAATCATTAGTTTGAATGGTGTCAATGCAGAGATTATAGAGTTTGAGGTGCATAAAAAAAATCGCCTACTCAAACATCCGATTAAAGATTTACACTTACCTCAAAAGTCGATTATTGCAGGCGTTGTTCGTGGCGAGGACAGTTACATTCCCGACGGAGATTTTATGTTCAAGATTAATGATAAAGTCATTGTGTTTGCACAACCAGAAGCTATTCATCAAGTAGAAGAATTATTTAAGTAATGATTGATTTCGGTACAATTTCAAATGTAGTTGGTGTTTTACTCATCAGCTTGGGCTGTTTTATGTTAACAGCACTCCCCTTTTCGTGGTATTTTGCTAGTGGCGATGCCTTAGCTATTTTAAGTGCCGCAGGCCTAACTATTTTAGTTGGTGGCTTGTCTTGGTTGTATAAATTTAAAATCAAAGAAGACGTTGGCAAGCGAGAAGGCTACTTGATTGTCCTTATAGGATGGGTTTTCATGTCTTTATTTAGTATGTTTCCGTATTTATTTAGTGGCGTATTTACGACCTTTAGTGATGCTCTTTTTGAGAGTGTTTCTGGATTGACGACAACAGGCGCCTCGGTTCTCAATGACATTGAAGCGGTTCCTAAAGGAATTTTATTTTGGCGTAGTCTAACGCAATGGATTGGCGGTATGGGAATTATCGTCCTCATGGTTGCTATTTTCCCTTTGCTTGGAATTGGAGGAGTAGAATTATTTGTTGCAGAAGCACCAGGCAGTTCTTTAGAAAAAATACATCCTAGAATCAAGGAAATTGCCAAACGGCTGTGGTACATTTATGCAGGGCTGACAACCTTATTGACCTTTATTTTATGGGCCCTCGGCATGACCTTTTTTGACGCTATTAATCATTCCTTAACAACAATGGCAACAGGAGGTTTTTCTACTAAGAACAGCAGTGTAGCACATTTCACCAGCCCTGCGATTCAATATACGATCTTAATTTTTATGTTCCTAGCAGGCATTAACTACACGGTTTTGTATTATGGATTTGTTGGCAAATTTAAAAAAGTGTGGGGCAGCGATGAGTTTAAAACCTATATTATATTGGTGTCCATTCTTACTGTCGCTGTCACAACAAGCATCTACTGTTCAACCGACCATAGCTTTGAGCAATCCTTTCGAGATGCGACCTTTCAGATCGTTTCTGTAATTACAACAACAGGGTTTGTCTCTGCCGATTATACTTCTTGGAACGCTGGTTTGAGCTTATTGTTCTTCTTTCTTTTGTTTGTTGGGGCTTGTGCAGGATCGACGAGTGGAGGAATCAAACTGATTCGGCATTTGGTCTTTTTTAAGAACTCTTTCTTAGAATTTAAGCGCTTGTTGCATCCTAATGCGATCATTCGCACCAAAATAGATGGTAGAATTGTCCCCTCTAAAGTCATGACGCACATCTTAGTCTTCTTACTGCTTTATTTAATGTTGTTTTTCTTTGGCTCCTTGGTTATGGTTATCATTCTAGACGATTTTGATCGCCCTTTGTTATCTGCAATTAGTGCCGTAGCAACCTCTTTAGGGAATGTAGGGCCAGCCTTAGCGGACTTAAGCCCTGTTGATAATTTTGCAGCGGTTCCTGCTAGTGGAAAATGCTTTTTAACCTTTTTAATGCTCTTAGGGCGTTTAGAACTATTTACCATTTTGGTTATCTTTACACCTTATTTTTGGAAAACGAATTAAAACCTAGCATCGACTTAATTCCATAAACAGTTAGAAAAACAACTTAGATATACCGCTTTAAAGCCTTATTCTATGCTTAGCTGCGCTACTAAGTAGCAACCTAGCTAAGTACTCTTATTTAAAAATAGTAAAAATTAAATAGTATTTGTATATTGCAGAGGTACACTAACACTATTTAGAGTCCTTCTAATAGGAATGACACACATTCTATTAGGTTCACTACCTACACAAAAGGGCTTTCTCACAATTTTATGTTACGCAAAAAAAATGAGTTGATTGGTCAGACACCAACATTCAGGTATCATTTTGTTCTTAAGATTACATGCTCGCTCCTCCATGGATAGAGCCATTTTTAAAATATTGAATGCTTCCTAAGCAGCAAAAGGTTCCTGCGTAACATCAGTTTATAACACACTATTATAAATGGGAACAGAAGTCAAAAGCTTTTGGAATGAACGTTGGATAAAAATTCAATGTAAAGCTCCGACAAAGCAAAAACATTATTACTTTTCAGATTATGGGCGTATAAAAAGTATTGACAAAGCAACAGAAAATGAAACGTTGCTCAAAGGTTCGATCACCATACAAGGTTATCGCCAAGTCAACATGAAATTACAGGATAACCTTAGACAAGGTTTTTATATTCATAAATTAGTCGCTCAAGAATTTTGCCCAAAAGAAAACGACGAAGCCAAATTTGTGATCCACTTGGATCGTGACAACCTCAATAATCATTACGAGAATTTGAAATGGTTGACACAAAGGGAGATGACAAACCTTCAAATCAAAAATGGGGTCTACAATCCAGAAAACAGAAAACGTCCCTCTCACTGCAAGATGAATCCAGATCGAGTGCGATTATTAAAAAAACGCTTAAAAGAAGGCAAAACAAAGAAAAAAATTCTTGCCAAGAGTTTTGGAATCACGGTAGAACAACTACGTAAAATCGAGAAAGGCATTGATTGGAAATATGTGACACTAGAGGATGAGGATAATGCTACATAGTTACTTTTTTAGTAAAAGAAGTTGGGTCTTTGACAACTCAAAGACTCCCCGTAGCTAATTTTTGCCACAGCGGACGTTTTTTCTTTTTCATAACAGTAGGTATTTGGTCCTAAGTAAAAAGCCGTAAGTCGATGACTACTAGCATTCTAACTTACGACTTTTTACTTAGGACTAAAATAGTAAAGCCTAAGCTATTTTTTATGGGCTGGCAAAAGCTGTCAAAGAGCCAAGATTTTTTTAGCTCAAATCTTAATTATTTTTCCGATTTTTTTTAAGCTCTATCAGCACTAAAAAAGAGAGCCCAATCGTATAACACACCATTAAAGCGATAATAGGGACATACGCCTCCCTTTTCGTCCAATCCAAAAAATAGATTAAGGAAAAACAAATGGCAGAAAAAATGGGCATAGAAATCCCAATTGCCATTCTCCTATAATATTTTAATTTGGAGCTACATCCAAAGACAACGATGCCAATAAAAGAAGCCATCGGTCCTGTAAGCACGATCGTTAAAATGCTATAACAGGCCAAAAAAATCGCACAGAAAGCAAAGATTAGTTGTCCTAACATCACTCTTGTAGAAATTCGATTCCGCTTCATGAATAGCCCCTCGTTTTCTGGAAAAATATCATCTAGTAGTTCTTCCATCTTGAGTCCATAAGAATGCGGATTGTAGATTACGTAAAATCTACAATCCGCATAAGGTGATCCTATTTTATAGTTATCTAACGGTAATTTCTTGTTCCAAAGAAGGGTCAAACAAACCAACCGTTTCTTTTACGTCTACCTCTCCTTTAAAGAAGAATTTCACGCCTTTAATTTTGGCACTTTCAGGGCTATCAACGCCCCAATCCTTGAGCGATTCTATCAAATCCATGTCTCCTACAAAAAAGGCACAAGTTTGTGCACCTCCTGCTTTGATCGTCTGAGGAAGGTCCTTATAATCGCCCCCATCTGACATACTGGTACAGGTATCTTCTCCCAGTAAAATTTCTTCCTCCATGCCATCATCATTCTCCCGTCGAGCATAAAAAGAACCAGTAGATTCAAGAATCGTAATCTCGTCTTCTGCTTTGATACGCAAGGTTGCTTTGATCATTGGATCTGTAAACGTAAATGGGTTTTCTATCCATTTATAATCCAATTCAACTCCTGTTTTACCAACCATTTTTTTCATCTTATCAAAGAAACCCATTTATTGTTTTTTTTAGTTATATTAATACTTCGTGGGATTAGTTCACTACGTTTGTTAGCTCGCTTTGCTCGTGA
>CACVAQ010000027.1:0-5322 GCA_902727865.1 uncultured Aureispira sp.
TTACGATGAGTCGGATAAGACCTATATTGTTTCGGTGTCGGATTTGGCGGCGGGAATGTATGTGTTGGAGCTTCGACAGGAGGGGATTTTGCTTGGGAGTGAACCATTTGTGAAGCGGTAAAAAAATCAAAAAATAAACCTGTTCCTAAAAAATAAGTCCTCTTAAAGAAAATATTTAAAACAATTTGTGTCATTTGTAGCACATTTTTGTATTTTTGTTTGGCAATCGTTGTTTTGCACAAATATTCAAATAGAAATGATTCAGACATTAACCATACAGAACTACGCTATCATCGAGGAATTGGTCATCAATTTTTCTGATAACCTTACCATTATTACAGGAGAAACAGGCGCAGGAAAATCCATTATGTTGGGTGGCTTGGGGCTTATTATGGGCAAACGTGCCGATACCAAAGTACTTTATAAGCAAAATAGCAAATGTATAGTAGAAGGCGTATTTAATATTTCGCCTTATGGCTTGCAAGATTTCTTTGAGCTACATGACTTGGATTATGAAGCCGAAACTTCTTTGCGTCGAGAAATTACGCCTTCGGGAAAATCTAGAGCTTTTGTAAACGATACGCCTGTTCGTTTGGGGGTTTTGAAAGAACTGAGCAATAAATTGATTGATTTGCACCAACAGTTTGATACCTTGGATATTCACGATGCTGTTTTTCAAGTCAAGGTGATTGATGCGATTGCGGATAATAAAAAATTGTTGGCAAAATATCAAAAGGAATATGGAGCGTACGAAGAAACAAAACGTTCTTTGACTAAGTTGATCAAACAGAGCCAAGATGCGAATAAAGAGAGCGATTTTTTGACCTATCAGTTGAATGAATTGACCGATGCAGCATTAGAAAAGGGGGAGATGGAAGCTTTAGAAATGGAGCAAGGGCGTTTGAACAATGCCGAAGAAATTCAACGGGTTTTGGGCGGTGCTGCTGTACACATCAACGAAGATGAAAATTCCATTTCTAGCCAATTGACGGATTTGTCAAATGCTGCGGCTACCTTGGTCGAATTTCATCCCAACTTACCGAAACTCTTAGAACAGTTCGATTCTATTTTATTGGAAATTGAAGAAATTGGCAATCAGTTTCATGTGATTGCAGAAGAAACAGAACATGATGGAGAGCGTTTGATTGAGGTCAATGAGCGTTTGTCGCTTTTGTTTAATTTGATTAGTAAGTACCATGTTCAAAATGATGAAGAATTGCTGGCGCTTCGAGATGATTTAGCCGAAAAATTAGGAGGCTTTGAAGATATTTCAGATCGTATCGAACAACTAAAAACAAGGGTTCGTCAACACGAAAAACAGTTATTAGAGACGGGAAAAAAGTTATCAGATAAACGCCAAAAAGTAAGAGGGAAATTTGAAAAATCGGTTCAAAATCGTTTGTCACAACTCTCGATGCAATACGCTCGTTTGGAAGTAGAGATTGTGCAAACCAAAGAGTTCATGCCTTCGGGAATTGACCGCTTGCGGTTCTTATTTGCAGCGAACAAAGGAAGCCGTCTAGAGGAAATTAAAGGCGTTGCTTCTGGTGGTGAATTGTCTCGGTTGGCGCTTTGTATCAAGTCTTTGGTAGCTAGTGCGATTCCTTTACCAACGCTTATTTTTGATGAAATTGATTCGGGCGTTTCGGGAGAGGTTGCCTTGCAAATGGGAATTATCCTACAAGCGCTGTCTACAGAGCATCAAGTGATTTCTATTACCCATTCTCCTCAAATTGCCGCAAAAGCAAACACCCATTATTTTGTCCGTAAAAAGGTAACAGGGAATAAAACGACCACTTTTGTGAGTGAGTTGAACCAAGAAGAACGTATCCTAGAAATTGCTAAAATGCTGAGTGGTAATCCTCCATCGGAAGTAGCGAAAGAGAATGCAAGAGAATTGTTAGGTTGTTAATAATATTCTAATGTTATGAAGTGGTTTAAAAAGAAAAAAAAGCCGAACGAAGAAGCAGGGTTCTTATTTGGGTACGATGGAATAGCAATTGATGCTACTCAAGTCCTTTTTTTTCCGAAACTAAAAGAAGTTTTTCATACGTTGGTTCCCTTGCATGAAAAAATATTTTTTCCACTTTGCTCCATTCAAATGTCTTTACTCAATCCTGACTGGGATTTTTATGGGCATTTTATTTATGTCTATCGAGAGGCAGAGGAAAACAAACATTATGCTCGGTACCACACGCCTTATTGCGATGATTACTCTTTGGGTTTTGATCTTGTTGGCAAAAAATATGCACTACAATCTAAGATCAATTTATTAGAACTTTCCGATCAATATCAAAAGTACCAACAAAAATCTGCCGCTAAATACCAATACTTTGCCCAAGATTATCAAAAAAATAACTTAGAAAATATTTTGCCTAAAAATGCCCCGATTAATTTCTTAATTAAGCGTTTTGGAAAAATCCCGATGTGGGTCCAAGAAGATGCGACCCCGAAAGATAGCACAGGAAAGGCCTTGTTGTTTGTGGGACAAGTCCGTGTCTTAGATTTTATAGGAGAGGAGCAATATTTATACTTGTTTTATAATGCGGAGGAACATTATTTTGTGCAACGAGAACAGTATGTATAAGGAAGGAACGTGTTTCAATCAAAAAAAAAGGCTTATAATTTCAACTGAAATTATAAGCCTTTTTTTGATTTTTCAACAAAGATTAAAGCACCTCGCTAGTTTCTTTTATGTCTGTGGTACTCAAAATATCATCAATAGAACTTGCCTCTGCACCAAAATCGTATTTATGTGCTTGGTCATCAACGCCCAATTCTGCTACCCAATCTACATCGGCAACTTTAGGGGCCAAAACATAAGGGCTACCATCGTAATTTAACCGCTTGCCTGGGTAAATATAAGCCGTGATTAAGTATTTTATCATACTTCCTTGATCTAAATTAGGATGTATATATGGCGCAATATTTTTTTCGTGATAGGCTGGCAATAAACTCCAGTGTAAAGACGGACGATCGTGGTGGGCTCCATGATAGCCATTGTTAAACAAGAAGAAGTTTAATAAACCTCCATGAAAACTGCGAGAGTGATTGTACTTGTCCTCTATGTCACAGCCATCGTGTTGCCATACATTGGTACTAACAATACCCCAGGCTGCATAAATGTGCGGTCCCCAAATGAATAAAACAGCAGCAGGAAGGTTGACAAAGAGTAAGCCAATACGCACAACATTGACCAGGATCATTTCTGCGCGCCACTGATTGTACCATTCTCGTTTTTCATTTTTCATTTTTGCAACAAAGTTTTTTTCTGCTTTTATCAAATCAGGCGTTACAATAAAGAAAAAGAATAATTGGTTGAGAAGATGCCACTTAAAGCGTGCCTTTGAGGTCCGCATATTGTCTTTGGCAGACTGTGTTTCTTTGTGATGACTGAAGTTGTGTCCTGGAACATAGGCACTTACAGAATAGCCGTACGCTAGGCTCAAAACAAATTGAAACCACTTGTTGTGTGATTTTTTGTGAAACATGGGCGCATGTATGGTATTGTGGACAATAACAGCCGAAGAAAAAGACATAAAAGCGGTCAAAAGAACCCACGGTGTTACAATACTCCAGGTACGAAGCTCAGGATATTGCCAATACAGAAAGAAACCTGCGTAAGCAACAATATAATAAAGGGCAACAAATACTAAAGTTCGGTAGTCTGCTTTGTAACGTAAAATAGAGGCACTACTCATAGCATAATTAATTTTTGTTTGGTAATAACTTGTTAAAACACATAAAGATGTCTTAATTTTATAGGTTCTTTGACCCTTTTTGCCAGTCCCTACTAATTAGGGCTTTGGTTTTACTATTTTACTAGTAAGTCGTACGTTTTCAGTAGTAAGTAAATTTACTAACAGTCAATAATTTACGACTTCCTACTTAAAAGGTACGACCAAAACTTTACTGCGATGAAAAAGAAAAAGAGTCTGCTTTGGCAAAAATTGTCAACCAACCATTTTATAAAACAAAAATAAAACTAAAAAGTTAGAATAGCGAGTATTTATAAAAGAAAAACGATTCTAGGATTGATTGTATTTTGGATAAGGTTGGACGATTTGTTATAGAGTGACCGAATCCTTTTTATTTCTAATTTAGCACCGACCTATAACAGAAAATCGCCTAAATAGTTTAGTTTTTTTAATAAAAAAGATAAAAAAGTAACCTACCTTTAAGTATGGATCTATTTAAAACGGAGCGATTGGCTGTGCGATATTTGAAAGAGAGTGATTTAGAGTTGTTTTATGATATGCAAAGCAATTTTAAGGTCATGCAATTCATAAAGCCTAAAATGAATTTGGAAGAGAGCCAGAAAGAGCTAAATCGCTTTATTGCTTATTATTATAAAAATAATTTTAATATTTGGGCTGTAACAAAACAGGAGACAAATTTATTGATCGGTATTTGTGGCGTTTATGAGAATGCAAAAAAGGAATTTGAAATTGCTTATCGCTTGCGAGAACAATTTTGGGGAAAAGGCTATGGGCGAGAAATGGCTCGTGGCTTGATTCAGTATTGTTTTGAGGAAACCAATATAGAACTTCTAAAGGCCTATGTTCGAACAGCAAATGTTGGATCTATTCAAATTTTGAAACAAGAAATGGCTTATAAATACAGCTTTGTAGAAACTAAAACGCAGCAGGAAGAACAAGTTTATGAATTAAGGAAGCAGGATTGGAGTAGACTCTTGGTCAAAAAAAAGAACGCTCCCAAATAATTTTTTGAGAGCGCTTGATCTATATATATTGTTATTAAACTAGGATTAATTTTCTTCAGAGCCAATGTATTTGCTAATCATTTGCTCGGTTTTGGCATGTTCAATTTTCTTGACATAATCTTCCCCTTCTTGCTTGTCTCGAACTACTTTTGCCAAAACAAAACAAGAAGAAATACTAAATAGATAAGTCATCCCAATAAATGCTTTTTGGTACATATCCATATCTAGGTAAATTAATCCAACGACCATTCCGACAAAAGAAATACCAAAAGAGATCCATGCTAAAGTTGAAAAAGCCTGCGTATTTGAGTTTTGATACTTGGTTGACATAGTTTGAATTGTTTTAGGTAACTGACAATTAAATTAAGAAGTGGTGTATTGTTAGTTATAATGAACAAATTTAATTTGTGTTTATGAGTAAGCATTTGCTTGAATAGGGAATTTTTGCTCGCTCTCAAAACTAATATACAAACTATAAAGGAATAAACATGGTTCCTTTATGCGATAACTTTAGCAGTTCTTAACATTTGGATACGTGAAGTGTTAATTATTTTTGTCCATCTACATTACTCCGTTGAAAACCCGAACTAAGCGTAGCG
>CACVAQ010000027.1:5422-10081 GCA_902727865.1 uncultured Aureispira sp.
TAAGCGTAGCGCTCACAAACGTAGTGAACTAATCAACGGAGTATTACATCTATTTAGTTGCAATTAAATATTACCTTAATAATTCACACTAAAAAAACTTCATCATGCAGATACAAGGATACTTAATAATACTTTTTATTTCTTTGATAACAGGCGGTTTAAATGCACAGAAGGTTGCATTTACCTTAGAAGACTTAGAGGTAGTGGTACAAACGGCAACCAATTCCATTCTTTTAGGTGAAGAATATACGGCAGAAATTTTCTTTAATCAAAAAATCCCAGCGACCTACGGGATAGAAATCAGCGTGAGAGGTGCTCAATTGATGGTCAAAAACCAAAAAGCAAACTATACCACCAAAGGCATTAGGATTGGTCAAAAAAAGGAAGTGATTACGGTTGCCTTAAAGAATGGTAAAGGCAAATTAATACGTAGCTTTAAAAAGGAAATATCTTATAAGGTAAGTATCAGTAGTATAAATGTTTCTTTGGATAAAATGAATGTTTTTTATGTTGGGGTGGAGAATCCAATTACTGTATTCTCCGCAGATATTTTTGCGAATTCACTAATGGTCGAAATTTCTGGAAAAGGAGCAAAATTACGCAAAACGGGGCCCACTAGTTATGTTGTTACTTGCGAACAATCAGGATTGGTCACCTTGACGGTCACCGATAAGGAAACAGGAAAAAAACACCCCACACGGTATCGAGTAAAAAAAATTCCAGAACCAATAGTTAGCTTAGGTAAGCTTGCCGAAGGAGAAATAACAGTGGCAACGTTTCTACAACAGCCAGGACTAGCTGCTTGGCTATATAATTTTGACTTTCAGGCACGTTGTACCATCAAACAATATAAAGTCTTACATTATACTAAAAAGAATGAAATGGTAGAATTTTTGAATATAGGAGCGCGTTTTGAAGAAAAAACGTTGGCTGAAATTAAAAAAGCGCAACCTGGAGATCTCTATATGTTTACAGCGGTAGAGGGCGATTGTCCTAAAGATGCTGCTAGTCGCCATTTTAATAGTTTGGTTTTTAAGATCAAGTAAGGAAAAAAAAGATGCCTTTCGTATGAAAGGCATCCTTTTTTTTGCAATAAAAAATCTTTTATTAAGCGTCTATATCCTGCAAAATAAGCAAAGGTAAGTCCGATTTTAAGGCAAGCTGTTGGCTAACACTACTGTGGAATAAGTTTTCGAACCAACCACGATTTCTAGAAACCAAACATAAAATACTGTTTCCTTTTTCATGAGCAAAGTCTAAAATAGGCTCCATAATTTGGTCGGATTGTATTTTAGTATAATGATAAGGAACGGTCAAGTCGTCTAAGTACGTTTTGATTGTTGGGTCAATATCGGTATGTATTTGTTGATTAGAAACGTGTACCAACTCAATGTTTAGGTTTGATTTTTGGGCGATGTTAATCATCGGATTTAGCGTATTCAGGACAGACATGGTTAACGCATCTATTGCCACGACAACGTTATTAATATCGGTATAATGCGTGTTTCTAGGAATTGCTAAAACAGGAAATTGCGTATTTTTGATTACTTTACTAGCCGTACTTCCCATCATTTGTTTTCCCAAATTAGATGCCCCTAAGGTTCCCATAACAATCAAATCTGCATCAATTCTTTCCGCCTCATTCTCAATTAACTCCGTCGTATATCCTTTTCTACAACGCCCCTTTATATCCAAATTAAAAGAAATATTTTCTTTCGTCTTTTTTACAAAAGCGACCATTTCTTTTTCTCTGTCCTCTTTGATAACACGATTAATACTCCCCAAATGCCCTGCTGGCGCACTAGTATTGTAGGTATGTATTAGGCGTAGTTTTGCATTAAATTTATGTGCAAGCGCTAAAGCAAAGTCTAATGCTTTGTCTGCATTTTCGGAAAAGTCAGTAGGGACAAGAATCGTTTTCATAGAATTTAATTTTTAAAAAGTAGATATGTGATCAAGTAGTATAGATTAGTACTAGTCGCTATTATAGCAAATATAAAATAAATGTAAACGAATAAAAATGATTATTCACATAAAAAGCAGTATTTTTAATCATATCTAGTGACTACTTTTACTTTTGACAGTTATGCCAGACGAATATTTCTACAAAGAGATTGAATACTTATATTCCAATCAAGAATTAAGAGCAATTCCTGAGGAAGTTCTGAAGCAAGCCGATTGGGTTTGCCAATTATTAGATTTAAGTAGTAATAAAATAGAAGCACTAGAAGACTCAATTGGAGGATTCAAAGAATTAAGACAGTTAGATCTCTCTAACAATCAACTGGAAAGCCTTCCAGATAGTTTTAGTGCCTTACAAAACTTGGAAGTACTCAACCTAGCCAATAATCAACTTCATCATTTTCCGATTGTCTTGACCAAATTGCCAAAGCTTAAGACATTAAACCTTAAAGGCAACGCCATACAATCCTTGCCCTCTGAAATAGCGAAGTTACAAAGCTTAAATTATTTAGAAATAGGGTTCAATCGGCTAAAATCCTTGCCTCAAGAATTAGCCAAAATCCAAGGCTTAAAAACACTTATTTGTACCAGCAATCGCTTTAATGCTTTTCCAGAAGTGCTATTGGAAATGGAACAATTGCAAGATGTAAAGCAATTAGATTTAGAATTTGGCTTAAAATTGCCCACTCGACGTTTGGATTTATTGTTCAAAGTACTTCGGCATCTAAGAAAACAAAAAGCCAATTTAAAAACAAAAAAAGCAGCCTTTGAAATTTTGTTCACAGAGACTTGTAGCCAAGAACGAACAGCTGTATTGCCACTACTTTTAGTGAATTACGTCACTTTCTCTCAGGCAGTAAGAACTTATATTGTCAACAGTTATTCAAGCCCCTTAATCGAGGGAAGTATCATTAGCATCTTAGGGGCGACAGAATGGATGGATGTGGAGGAATTGGACGATTCTAAAATTTTGATTAATGAAGTTTCTTCCGCTACGACACATATTGTTTTAGGTCGAACGATTCGTAAACAATCCTTAGCACTCTTAACCGAGGGCTTATTTTTTGTGTCAGAAAAAGAGGTGCTGGCTTTTTTGTCGCCCAAACAACCTGCGGATTGGCTAAAAGAACATCACCATAAGTTATTGGAGTTACTGATGAGCAGCCAAAATGAAAACATTGAACTAGCGCTTCAATTGTCCAAAAACAATGCTTTGTTGGACGATATGTTGACCGAGTTATTGATGGCTTATATGGCGGTTGATGTTGGAAATACGAGCTTAAGAAGTTCGATTAAAGAAGTATTTTATCGGAGAATCCCAGATTTTGAACAGCTGACCTTGCCTAGCGCTTCGTTCCAATTTTATACCCCTAATAAGACGGAGCATTATATTTTTCAAGGCATTAAAAACATAACGAACCAAACGAATTGTTGGGATGGTTTAAAAATTGCACATCGCTTGTTTGAAGAACATGGCGTCGCTTATACGTACATTTTAGAATATTGCTCTGTAGCCGAAGGGGCGCACTGGTTGAAACGCTTTGTAAATGGGGATACAATCACCTTGAGTTCTTTGCCAAAACTAAGTCGATTGCCTAAGTCTATACCCTGTTTTTCGGGCATTCGGCGACTGAATTTACGAGCTTGCAACTTTCGTCAGTTTCCTGATGTTAATTTGTTGTTACAATTGCCTAACTTAGAGGAAATAGATTTGAGAGAAAATCCTATTTCTTTTATACCAAGAGATTTATTTGAATTAATTTCAGATTATAGAATTTATTTATCCAAATAACTGCCAAATAAAAACCAATGAGTGTTTTACAAACCACTAGTTTGACCAAAGTTTACAACAAAACCCTTCGTGCCGTAGACGACTTAAATCTTAGGATAGAAAAAGGGAATATTTACGGTATTTTGGGGCCGAATGGAAGTGGGAAAACCACTACTTTGGGCATGACCTTAGGAATCATTCACCCAACGAGTGGTAGTTATACTTGGTTTGACGAAGCGCCGTCTGCTGCGGCACGTCAGCGCATTGGAGCGATCTTAGAAACGCCTAATTTCTATCCGTATATGAATGCCCAAAAGAACTTGGAAATCATGGCGCACATCAAGCGTTCTGACCCAAAACAGATCCCTGAATTGATTGATTTGGTTGGGTTGACTGGGCGAGTAGATTCTCCTTTTACGGCTTATTCTTTAGGAATGAAACAGCGTTTGGCAATTGCTGGTGCTTTAATTGGCGATCCAGAAGTCTTGATTTTTGATGAGCCGACCAATGGTTTAGATCCTCAAGGAATTGTGGAAGTCCGTAATTTATTGATTGAAATCGGTGCTCGTGGCAAGACGATCTTATTAGCTAGCCATATTATTGATGAAGTTGAAAAAGTCTGTAATCACGTAGCCATCTTGAAATATGGCGATCTTATTGCCGCAGGAAGTGTGTCCGAAATCTTGGGTGGTGAACCTATTATTGAGGTTAGTGCGCCAGATTTGGAACAGCTAAAATCGGTCTTGTCTCAACTAAGTTTTGTGACAGATTTGAAAGAAGATGGCCCTATTTTGGCTCTGAAAATGAAGGCGGAAACGACGGCGACCGATTTGAATAAGGCTTTGTTTGACAAAGGAATTGTATTGAGCCATTTGCATGTTCGTAAGAAGAGCTTGGAAGCGGAGTTTTTGGAGCGTACTTCTTAG
>CACVAQ010000028.1:0-8755 GCA_902727865.1 uncultured Aureispira sp.
TAAGCCGTCAAATCTAAGTTAAGCTGTGTTTCATTGGTCCTTTTAGTAAACAAAACACGTCCTAGACAATCAAGCACTTGAATTTCAAGCAACTCCGTATTTGTTCTTTCTATTTGTAATAATCCTGTCGTTGGGTTTGGATAACAAAGCAGTCCAAAAGCATCGGTCAAAGCCGTAATACTTGTTACATTAATCGTATTACAAGTTGACAAAACAGCATTCACACCATCTTCAACACGCACCGCATAATCTCCATTGACTGTTGGCGTAAAGCTTTGTCCTGTTTCGCCTACCAGCAAGGCATTGCCATTATTACAATCCACCCATTGATAAACAATACTAGGTCCTGCGGCTACTGCCGACAATACAATCCCATTTTGATTAACCGCATTACTCAACACATTGGTACAACAATCTAAATAAGTCGCTGTATTATTAAGACAAGCGCCTGTACCTCCAAGCGCACGCACCCAAATTCCATAACAAGTTCCTTGCTGCAACCCTGTATACAAAAACGAGCTATCGTTCAACGTACTCGCCGTCCAAGTTGCCCCAGAATCCAAGCTATATTCCCAAGCAATGGCTCCCGAAGCTTGTCCCCATTCAAAAAGAACAGAATTTGTCGGTACATTGGCAAAACCACAAGTCATTACAGGCGCATTAAGATTGCTTGTAACAACAATTTCTACAGAATCTGTTCGTACACAACCCTGTTCATTAATACTTACTTCATAGGTTGTTGTTTGAAGTGGACTCGCAGTTGGGGCATCAATCGTGCTATTTGAAAGCGTATTACTTGGCGTCCAATCGTAACTTATCGGTCCAAAAGAGTAGCCAATCTCTGGAGAAAAACGATAAGCGTCATTCGTTGCTGACCAAACGGCACCGTTTCGCCCAAGTGGAGCAAGCCCTAATGTTCCATCTGCATTTTCAATTCCTTGCGTTGTTAGACCATCGTTAGAGATACTAGTAGAATGAATATCAATTGTATTTGTCCCTTCCTGTAAAACAATTTGTGCTGTAACTAAACTTCCTCCTCCAAAACGAGGCACGTTCGTAAAACGAACGACTAGTTGTCGATTCGGTGCCGTTCCTGTTGTAAAATAATCTATTACGCCTCCATTATTAGGAGCTAAATCTTCCCAACATAAGGCAATCAAATTATTAGGTGTATCGGTATTCGGTAAGCTCTGCCCCGAACAACAACCAATCCTTGCCCCTGCAACATCAAAGGTAATAAACCCGTTTGAGCTAATTAAAAATTGGTTATACGTTGTACAATAAAAATCAAAGTCAAAACCAATTGGCAAAGCGGCCGATAAGGCATCGTCTCCTAAAGAAACCACTGTGCCACTTCCAGTAATAGGAGCAAAAGGAAGCGTATCTACCCTATAATTCAAGCAAAAGCTGCTATCAAAAACAAATGCCGTGTCGGTTAATGCAGCCATTAATTGAACCGTATCGCCCACACAAACCGTATCTAAACTAGCCGTAACGATCGCCCTTCCCGCTCTTGTCACTAGGGTCATCTGGGCAGAATCGGCACACAAACCATAATCGTATCGAAGCTGATAGTTAATCGTATCGTTTGCTACCGTATTTAAAATAGCCGTAGGCGTATTCGTCCCTGAATTAATTAAGTTTGCCGCAAAGTTGGCAGGTCGTACCGTCCAAGTATACAGCCCATTAGAAGTATTGACGGTAGCATTTCCTGCCAACACAGAAAATGCAATCGTATCTGCCATCCCATTTGGACATAAGGTCGTATCCGAAGCTAGGAGATTCAAATGAATTGGACTTATTTGGGTACGAATAATTACTTCATCTGTCGTAATGCAAGTTCCTGCGGTATGAGTCACCATAACAACAACACTATCTCCATCCTGCATGGTACTTGGTAGGTACAAGATGGTATTAGGAAGCGTATTACTAGAAAAACTAATGGTAGGACCAGCTATCTGTGACCAAGCATAAGTTCCTCCAATGCTTAAATTTCCATTTGTTTGAAGCGGAATATTGGAAGCCACTCCTGGGCAATACGTCCCCACTGAGGCGCCTGTAGTTGTAATAGAAGCTTCGACACCAAGAACGTTTAAATGATAAGCCCTTGAATCTCGCCCCATAATTGGACAAGCATTATCCGTAAAACTCAAGGTAAACGTATGCCTTCCTAATCGTTGATTACTGGTATTAATTTGAATAAAAGCACGAGCACTATCTGGTCGATAAGGAGCCAAGGTGTCCAAAGTGACGGTCCAATTTCCTGCGCCAAAAACAAACTCTAAATTTGTGTTCAACGAGTCCAGTCCAATCCTTAAACCTTCAGAGTCGTAAACCGTGGTTTCAAAAATCAAGTTTTGACCTCGACAAACTTCAAAGGTTTGGCTTAAACTATCAAATGTGCCTCCAGTTGTCACGCTTGGAGAGATAGAAACAACAGGCTGTGTACAGTTCGGAGTATTAAGAATAACAAACTGCATGTCTCGTTGAACATAACCAATCGTATCTCCATTTAAAATTTCATAGATTGTTACTGCAAGTACAGCATTCTGCACCTGTGAGGCAGCAATACAAAAGCTCATTTGTCCTGTCTGTTGATCAAAACTCAAGCTACCAGCAGGATTCGTTATTAAAGGTTGAGCGATATGTAAAGGGGCTATATTAGGAATACAATTATTAGCACCTTGTAAAGGACAGCTTAGAGCATACCGCAAGCTATCTCCATCTGGATCGTAGCCCCCAGGATTATATTCATAACAACGTCCCGCACAAAAATAAGCAACGGGGCTAGCCGCAAAAACAGGCGAATTATTACAAATAGTACTATTAATCCCTGCTTCGATATAAACAGCCGCTTGATTAAAGCCTAAATTAGTTACAGACATATTTCGGCAACAACTACTCCAACTGAGCACCCAGTCGGTACAGGATTGAGGAAGGCTTATAATCCCAGAATAAATATAGCGTTCTATTCCTGGGATCGTACTCGTAGCATTATCACAGGCATTCACCACGGATGAACAAGTCTGTGAAACATCATAAAAGGTATCTAGAGGTAAATTAACCGTTGGTTGGGCTGAAAATCCGCAACTGATAGAGCTTATATTTAAAAACTCTTGCGTTCCCATGCTTGCCCCAAAACAATCTCTATATACAGATAGGGTCACCCGATATTGATTGCTGCCCAAACATTCATAGCTAATTTCACTTCCTGAAAAATGGCTTGCGTGGACCTCCTCCGTTTTTAATAAAAAGAAACAACTTAATAATAAAATAAAAATTTGGAAACTCCCTGAACTTCGATAGAGCAGGTTCTTTGGGGTAGGATTCATATCTAAACGTTTTATTGGTAATGTGTTCATCATCGGTTCATTTTAAACTTGTGAAACAATAAAATATAAGTCTTTTAACAATAGAACGTGAACAGGGGGCAATAAGCGTCATCAAGTTGTTTTATTCTCAAAAAAAGTTTGGCATAGTCTATCCATTACCCTAATTCAAGGCTTATTATTGTAATGATGGCTATGACAATAATAAGCTTAAAAAAACAGGTAGTCATACAAAACATCGGCACATTTTCATTCAACAAGTTTCGTTTTTAAAGAAATACGCTTCCTTTTCTTTTTTTTTTGTAAATTCGCAAAGTACTCTTCTAGAGTTCCATTGAAAAAGACAGAAATCCCAGCGATAAAGTGAATATAAATTAAGACTATGAAAAAGATATTGGTTGCCAACAGAGGAGAAATTGCCATGCGTGTAATGCGTACTTGCCGAGAAATGGGCATAAAAACGGTTGCGGTCTATTCTGAAGCAGATCGAAACGCACCACATGTTCGCTACGCTGACGAGGCGATTTGTTTAGGTCCTCCAGCCTCTAACCAATCTTATTTATTAGGAGACAAAATTATTAAAGTCGCCAAAGAACTGGGCGTAGAAGGCATCCATCCTGGATACGGTTTTTTGAGTGAGAATGCTGATTTTGCACAACAAACTACCGATGCAGGCATTGCGTTTA
The DNA here is from genome assembly GCA_902727865.1 of uncultured Aureispira sp. GTDB lineage: Bacteria > Bacteroidota > Bacteroidia > Chitinophagales > Saprospiraceae > Aureispira. Next base: position 4,016 of record CACVAQ010000028.1, read on the forward strand.
TTGGTCCTAGACCAAAAGCTATTCGAATGATGGGTAGTAAACTGGCGGCCAAAGAAGCGGCTAAAGCCAACAACATTCCATTGGTTCCTGGCACCGAAGAAGCGATTGAAGATCCTGAATTGGCTAAAAAAATTGCCTTGGAAATTGGTTTCCCGATTTTGATTAAAGCCTCTGCTGGCGGTGGTGGAAAAGGGATGCGTGTGGTTGAAAATATAGAAGAGCTAGACGAGCAGATGGAACGGGCTATTTCTGAAGCACTTTCTTCTTTTGGTGATGGGTCTGTTTTTATTGAAAAATATGTCACCTCTCCTCGACACATCGAAATACAAGTTTTAGCCGATACGCATGGTAATGTCATTCATTTGTTTGAAAGAGAATGCTCTATCCAACGTCGGCATCAAAAAGTAGTCGAGGAAGCGCCTTCTGTTGTCTTGACCCCTGAACTGCGTAAAGCAATGGGCGATTGTGCCGTAAGAGTCGCCAAACTTTGCGACTATGTGGGCGCAGGAACGGTTGAGTTTTTATTAGAAAATAATACGGAGTTCTATTTTTTAGAAATGAATACTCGCTTGCAAGTAGAACATCCTGTCACAGAATTAATTTCTGGCGTTGATTTGGTTAAGCAACAAATTTTGATTGCAAGAGGAGAAGTATTGAGCATTAAACAGGAAGATTTAACGATTCAAGGGCATGCGCTCGAATTGCGTGTTTATGCGGAAGATCCTACGAATAACTTTTTGCCAAGTATTGGTAAATTAAGTACATATAGAGTTCCTAAAGGTACAGGGGTGCGAGTAGATGATGGTTTTGAAGAAGGCATGGACATTCCAATTTATTATGATCCTATGATTTCTAAATTGATTACCTATGGAAAAGATCGCCAGGAGGCAATTCAAAGAATGTTGCGTGCGATAGAAGAATATCATATTGATGGCTGTGAAACCACGCTTCCTTTTGGCACCTATGTCTTGGAACACGAAGCCTTTGTTTCTGGAGATTTTGATACTAATTTTGTACAGAAACATTTTGATCCTGAATCGCTAAAACAACAGAATGCACTAGAGGCAGGATTGGCCGCTAAATTGGCCGCTCATTTGATGGGGTCGAACCAAGTACAAAGTACAGAAACGAATCCTTCTACCGTTAAAAATTCTAAGTGGGCTGCTCGCAAGTGGAGCTAAACTTAGTCGATTTATTTTTTATAAAAAAACTCTATTCTCAAAGGATAGAGTTTTTTTATTGTTCGTTTTTCTTAATTTAAAATTTGTTTTTTGCTTCTCTAAGCACCTAAAAACTTAAGCACTTCTTCACGACAACTTCAGATCAATGAAACTTCTTTCTGCTATTTATTTTTTGTTAATCCTTGGCTTAATGTCTTCCTGTACTTCTAATACGCCCAATATTGATCCTCCAATAAAAGTTGATCTGGCAAAAATTGATGCCTTATTTGAAACAGGAGATAGCATCTCTCCTACCTCGATTATTCATGGGAACATTCACTTTGCGATTGACTTATTCCAAGAAATTCAAAGCCCTAAAAAGAACCTTATTTATTCCCCTTACAGTGTTAGTACCGCTTTCGGAATGCTCTACGCAGGGTCGCAAAAAGAAACGGCCGACCAAATTCAGCACGTTCTACATTTCCCAGGGGCTAACACCAAGTTGTTTCACAAAGCCTTTACAGAAGTCAATGATCTTATCTTCAGCGCTTCTCAAGATGCAATCACCTTGCATTCGGCCAACAAAATGTGGTTAAAAGAAGGTTTTACAGCAAATGATGGTTTTAGCGAAATGACAAAAGCTTTTTATCGCAGTGACTTGGGTTATTATAAAGATGCAAAAAATGGCAGCGACAAAATTAATAAATGGGTAAGCGAACAAACAAAGGGAAAAATACAAGACCTACTCAAACCCGCAGATTTAGAGCCTTCTAGCCTAGTTTTAGCCAATGCTGTTTATTTTTATGGGAATTGGGCAACGCAATTTGAGCCCCAAAATACCTATTTAGATACCTTTTGGAACAATGAAAGACCGATTCCTACGGACTTTATGAATGCAGAAATCAAGCTAAAAACTGGAACGTTTGAAACCGTTGATGTATTTGTTTTAGACTATGTTGGTAGAACAACTTCCATGATGCTTGTGTTACCAAACGAAGATATTCCTTTAGAAAAAGTTGTTGCACAGCTTTCGGTAGATTCTTATTTAGATTGGTGTAAAAAATTAAGGTTCGAAAAAATAAGACTCCGTCTCCCTAAATGGAAATTAAGCCCTCCGACCATTCCTTTATCAGAGGCTTTAATAGCGAAGGGACTAAACATTCCTTTTAATCAAGGGGCTACCCTGCCCGATTTCAACAATATAGCCCCAAACCTTTATGTAAGTCGTATTTTGCACAAAGCAATGATTGAAGTAAATGAAGCAGGTGCAGAAGCTGCTGCAACAACAAGCATTGTAATGGAAAAAAGAGCGATTCAAGCAGCTTTCCCTGTTGACATCAACCGCCCTTTTCTTTATTTTATTAAGGACAATGCAACCGAAAGTATTCTATTTATGGGACAAGTCGTAGATCCTTCCATACAGGACTAATTCCTACGTGATAAGTTCATAAAATGCTACTATCAAGTAGCATAGGAAGTTATTTTCGGGGTGAATTATACAAAAGGAAAGACTTATTTTGTTAGTAACAATTAGTTCGCATTGAATTAACATTACAACCTTACCTTCGTCTTCAATTAACCAAAAATACAAGGCTAAATTAATACTTAATGTGACGCAGAAGATTATTTAAAAGTAAATAGAATTAAAATGGATTTTGGACTTTGGGAACTTATTCAAATCTTTGGGGCGCTTGCTTTTTTCATTTATGGAATGAAAATGATGAGTGATGGTATTCAACGAGCAGCTGGCGCTCAACTCAGAACGATTCTAAGAAGTATGACGAAGAACCGTTTTCTGGGTATTTTTACTGGCTTTTTGGTTACTGCACTCGTACAGTCCTCTTCTGCAACCACTGTAATGACGGTTAGTTTTGTTAATGCTGGTTTGTTATCTCTTGTAGAATCTGCGGGGGTAATGATGGGCGCTAATATTGGTACAACCATTACAGGTTGGATTGTTTCAATACTTGGATTTAAAATACAATTAGCCAACTATTCGATTCCTTTATTTGCCCTTGGAGTTCCTTTGTTTTTAGTGGCGAAAGGAAAAACGAAGTATTGGGGAGAATTTATCATTGGATTTGCCATTTTATTTATGGGCCTAAGCGCTCTAAAAAACTCTGTACCAGACATAAAAGAAAACCCTGAACTCCTACATTTCCTAAAAGACTTTACCGAATGGGGCTTGTTGTCTCGATTGTTCTTTGTTGGTGTTGGAGCTTTTTTAACCGTTATTTTACAGTCTTCTAGTGCTTCTATGGCCATCACATTGACCATGTGCGCCCAAGGCTGGTTGCCTCTTGAGGTGGCTGCGGCAATGGTTTTGGGAGAGAATATTGGTACAACAATTACCGCAGAATTGGCCTCTTTAGTTGCGAATACGAATGCGAAACGATCGGCAAGGATTCACTCTTTATTCAACGTTATTGGCGTCACTTGGATGATCTTGCTCTTGCCATTTTATCTTCCTGTTCTAACCAACTTATCTGAAGTATTAATGTCTATTGATGCGACCCAAGCAGCTGATGTTCCTTTAATTTTAGCCGCATTCCATACCTCTTTTAATTTATTGAACGTATTGCTTATGTTGACTTTTGTTCCTTGGTTGGTTAAAGTGGCTACCCTTTCTGTTAAAGAAGAAGCGGTGGAAGATTTAGAGCGATTGAAGTTCCTTAAAAATACAGCGATTACGCCAGAATTAAGTGTAGAAGCCGTACAAAAAGAGACGGCTCATTTTGGAGCAGTGGTCAGTCGAATGAATAATTTTTTAGAGATCATTATTAATAGCATTAATAAAAAAGAAAAGGCATTGACGTTCAAGAGAATCGAGAAATATGAGAACATTAGTGATATAATGGAGATTGAAATTACAGCGTACATCACGAACCTTACGGATAAAAAAATCACAACTGAAACGTCCACTAAATTGCGTAGTTTCATCAATATTGCCAATGATTTAGAGCGGATTGGAGATATTTACTTCCAAATATCTAAAACATTGGAAGCCAAAAATAATACCAATACGTATTTCCTACCAGATCAGCACAATGGCTTGAATGAAATGATTGCGCTTCTCTCAAAAGCGTTTAGTCAAATGAATTCAAATCTTTCTTCGGTCTCTTATAGTACTGTAGAAAAAGACAGTGCAAGAGCGATTGAAAACCAAATCAATGCCCTTCGCAATAAATTAAAAATGAAAAATTTAGACCGTCTAGGTGACGAGGAATACAAAATAGAAGCTGCTATGATTTACAATAACGTATTCTCTTCTCTTGAACGCATTGGTGATCACATCATCAATGTTACGGAGTCTGTCGTTGGAGAAATTTAAAGTGGACTCTTTTCTGTAAAAAAAAACACTTCCCTGTCTAGCGAAGTCTTCTGTTAAATAAGAGTATTTCTATACAAATTCCGTTTTAGAGCTATACATATACCTATGCGTACGCCTCTCTGTATATCCGTAACTCTAACACACCTTATAAATGAAATCGTACATTTTAGTCCCCTTAGAATCTAACAGCAATGTCAAATCTAAAACCAAGCTATTTGTACGTATTCCTTCCTTTTTACATTACTTCGT
>CACVAQ010000028.1:8855-10008 GCA_902727865.1 uncultured Aureispira sp.
TTGTTTTTCTTCCTTGCTACGCTTGTTTGCTGAAAATAAGTACTATAAAGCGACAAAGAACATATTTCCAAGGCTTTTAGGAGAACTTCATACTAATCTATTTAAAATATCATTTGTTTTTTTATAAAAAAAAGCTTACATTTAACATGTAAAAAGATAGTTATAGTATTATTGGGCGGATTTAAAGAATTAAATTTTGCAAATTAGCTTAAATTCATTATTAACTAACTTTATAGAAAAAGCAACAATAAGATTGGTATTCCCTTAAGAATAGAAAATAATCTGTCTTATAATTTACCCCTTTTTTAAACGATACATGCGAAGAAGCTAGTCTAGAAAATCCAGATGCTAACATAACAGTATTAAAGGCTACCTCTTAAACATTGTATAAAACAACAACTCAACGTAAAATGGCTAAGAACATAAAAGAAGAATTGGAATCGCTGAAAGCTTATCTTCAAAAAACGCTAGACACAACCAACAAGTATCGAAAATTATTCGAGGCAGATGGCGTCATAGATAGTAGAGAAAAAGAACGACTAGATAAGTTAACGGACATGGTTGCAAAGATTAAGGTTGTAATAAGCGAAAAAGAAAAAACCCTTGCCAATGCTTCTACCAGCCCTGTTGCGCCAGAGAGTCCTACCACACCTGAAACGACTCCTGCTCCAGAAAGCTCCACTCCTCCATCAAGTACGGCTGTAACAGGAGAAGAAGTCACTCGTCTAACAGAATTAGTCGATGATATTCCAACGACGGGCTTGAATGGTAGCGTAAAAGCTTCTGAAAATAGAGCAAAAGCATCCGATGATTATCTAAAAGAAAAAAAGGATGTTCTAAATGCTGCCGCTCAAGAACACCAAATGCCTGTTAGCATTCTTTCCGCTATTACTAGTAGAGAATCCGACGGAAAAGGAGCACTGAGGTCCTTAACGTACTTTAAGACCACTCCTGCCAAACAATTACAAAAAATAAAAGATTGCATTGTTGCTAAGTTAAAAGGATACAATTATCATAAACTAGAGGACTTCCAAGCATCTAAATATTATAAATACTCCCTATCCGATCTACCAGGTTTAACAGCTGAGGATAAAGTATGGGGAGATCATGGCTATGGTTTTGGTGTAACTCAGTTTGATATTCGTTGGCATGC
>CACVAQ010000029.1 GCA_902727865.1 uncultured Aureispira sp.
ACTTCTCATCTTTACCAAAATTTGAAACAAAAATCTCGTTTCAAATTTTGTTCATCTTATTTTTTGACCGTTCCTAATATTTCTTATTCATCAACTATCTCCTTTACATAGCGTTCCGTTTTTTAGTCTTTATCTTTCAACTCATGCCATTTTGGTTTTTGTATGGCTTGTCTGATTGTACTTATTTTCTACTCTACAAAGTGTTTGGGTATCGAAAAAAAATAGTTCGCCAGAATTTAAACAATGCCTTTCCGAACAAAACAGCGGAAGAACGAACCGAGATTGAAAAAAAATTCTATCGGCATCTTTTTGATATTTTACTAGAAGGCATCAAGGGCTTTACCCTTTCTATAGAAACGCTACAAAAACGCCAAAAGCATATTACGCCAGAGTTGCCACAGGCAATGATTGACAAAGGCAAATCTCCGATTATCGTTGGGGGGCACTGCGGCAATTGGGAATGGGGCGGCATGTCGGCTTCTACTTGTGTCAGCTCAGATGTTGTCATTCTCTACTCTCCGATCAAAAATCGCTATATAGACAACTACATCAAAGCTTCTCGTAGTCTTTACGACACTTACTTTTGGTCGAGTCCAAAGGCTCCAAGAGCATTTAAAGCCTATCAAGATCAATTGGCGACCTTTGTTTTGATTGCCGATCAATCTCCAAGTAATCCAAAAAGGGCCCATTGGATTCCGTTTCTAAATCAAGATACGCCCTTTCTAAAAGGTCCTGCGTCTTATGCGTATAATAATAACATGCCCTTGCTGTATATAGATTTTCAACGCATCAAAAGAGGTTATTACAGCATGAGTGTATCTGTTATTACAGAACGTCCGCAGGATTATACGCCTGAAGAATTAACCGCTATGTACGCTCAAAAATTAGAGGCTGCCATTCTTAAAAATCCTGAAATTTGGTTGTGGTCACATCGTCGCTGGAAGCATCGTAGGTAATTCTGAGCAAAGCTGCCTAGTCTACTCTACTAAAATAAAATAAAAAAAGCGACTAGGCTAAATAAATAGCTTCGTCGCTTCTCCGTCTATTTACATCAACACTTTATTCTTTTATAACTTTGATGCTTGTTGTTCCTTCCTCCGTTTGAATATGAACAACCCGCTCCTTCTAATTTTAGTATTGTTATCGCAGGATTTTTTAGCTGTCGTTTTGATTTGTCATAACTAGCAAGCCCCTTAGGTATTGCTTTGCCAAATTTAAAGAAAAGATATCGGTACAAAATGCCCTAACTGCTGAATGGTCTATTTCAACTTCTAAGTTGTTATCTTTTGAGGTTGAATGATAAATAATGTCATTTTATTAAAAAAAAGAGGCTTTTTTAGTATGTTAGCTGTTACCAAAGTCACCTACTAACAAATATTATGAAAGCAGTCATTATTGACGATGAGTCAAAAGCAAGACGCCTTTTAGCTACTATTCTCAAAGATTATTGCCCTCAGATTACCCAAATTAAAGAGGCTAAAAATTTAATGGATGGTATTCAATTAATTCGAGATGCAGCGCCAGACATTGTCTTTTTGGATATTGAAATGCCTGATTATTTAGGGATAGAAATTGGCGATTTTTTAGAACCTAGTGAGATGACTTTTCAGTTAATTTTCACCACTGCCTATAGCGAATATGCTATTAAAGCATTTGAAGTTAATGCGGTCGATTACTTGCTAAAACCAATGCGTCCCAAACAGATAAAAAATGCCCTAAGCAAAATAGCCCAACGAGCAAACAACAACAACATTGCTCAACAAATTTCGACCTTAAAAGAATCCATACAAGACAACCATTTCAAAAAAATTGCTATTCCTGTTTCTACGGGGATTCTATTTATAGACATTGACGATATTATTTGTCTGGAAGCCAATGGCATGTATACTCAATTATATACGACTTCGAATGGCGCTCAACTTATATCCAAACCTTTAAAATATTTCGTTCATTTGTTGGAGACAAACGAGTATTTTTATCGTTCTCATCGTTCGTTTTTAATTAATATTAAGTTTGTTCGTCAATACATTAAAAAAGACGGGCATAGCATTTTATTAGAAAATAAGATACAAACTCCTATTGCTAGAGATAGAAGAGAGGTGTTCTTAGACTTGATTCGTCGTTTAAGCTAAAAATTTGGTTCTTTGACTACTTTTCCAGCCGATACAAAATGGCTTAGGCTTTGCTATTTTTTTATACGTCGTATATCCATCACTTCGTTGAAGTATGGTACCAGACACGTTGAAAGTGTCTGATACCATACTTGCCCACTATTTAATAACTTATTACACACTGTACTAATATGAAATATTTTTTATGTTTTTTGGTGAAAAACTAAAAACCCCACGAAGTAGTAATATCCTAAGTAGTAATAAAAAAACTATAAATCAAGGGCTTACGACTTTCTATTTAAAAGGTGCGACCAAAAATTAACTGCGGGGAGTCTTTGAGTTGTCAAACAAGCATTTTAATTAGACTCGTCCTTTAGTGGAATGCTTATTCTAACTTCCGTTCCCATGGCAAGCCCGTCGGCTTCTAAATCCAAAATTTCGGCTTTGATGGGACTATTTCGTCCATAATTCAACAATTCCAACCGAGAATTATTAGCCGCTGTTGCAAAAGATTTATGGCGATTGAGTTGGTGCTTTTTATGTTGAGCTGCCGCAGCACGACCAATTCCATTGTCTTTGATAATGGCCAAAATAAAAGTAGGATCAAGTTGTTCAAAGGAGATTTTAATGCATTTGACTCCTTTCTTCCGAAACAATCCATGCTTAATGGCATTCTCTACATAAGGCTGTACCAACATCGTAGGAATTTCTGTGTCATATCCGTCTATTTTGGGGTCAAGATGAATCGAGTAACTAAAATCAGCATCCATCCGAATGGCTTCTAATTCTAAATATAGTTTCAAAGAGTTTATTTCTTCATTCAATGAAATTTGCCCTTCTTCACTATGATTCAAATACAAGCGCATCAAATCTGAAAACATGCCCAAATAGTCACTTGCCAGTTCTCGTTCATTCTGAATGATATAATCTTGAATTGAGTTGAGCGCATTAAACATAAAATGCGGGTTGAGTTGCGCTTTTAAAGCTTTTAATTCCGAAATACGAATGTCTCTTTCCAAACGAGAGCGTTCTAGCTTTTCTTCATTCTGGGCTTTGATTTTATTAATTTTAATTTTATACATCCAACGTATCATCAAGAACACTAAAATGCTCAAAAAGAGTATAAACCACCATTCTGTATAAAAAGGAACACGAATTATAAATACAATACTCAGCGGCTCTGAACGACTTCCATCCGCCTTGATGAATACCGCCTGAAAAGTATAGTTACCAGGATTCAAATCAGGGTAATTAACGGTATTGCTTGCACTAGATACGTTGTTCCAACTTTCTTCTGCGCCAAGTAGCCGATACTCGTACCGAAAATTATTCTGGCTTTTGAATGAAATACCTCTGAATTGTATTTTTAACGTATTTTCATTCGATTTCAATTGATAACTAGGCTGTATCGGATAGATCGAATCGTTCACCATGATCTGTGTCATTTTTACGACAGGTTTGAAGCTATTCATTTCTAAATCAATCGGCATAGAAACCAAGCCTTCTTTGGTCGCAACGTAAATCTTATCTTCGACAAAAACAATATCTAATACATTCCAAGCAGGCAACCCATTTCCTTTGTCCCATATAGCAAGCGTATCTTTTGCAGGCTCGTATCGAATAATTCCACTCGAACTTACTGCCCACAATATATTGTCGTTAATTTTTAATTCCTGAATTTCATTATACCCTTCTCCTACCTCAATATGAATGTGTTTAAGAACGGCTCTATTCTGAATACAATACAAACCATCTTCCAAGGTTCCTACCCAAATCGTACTATCATTTAGAGGCGCTAGGCAGGTGGCTATAATTGCCCTTCCTTTAGCATCTTTTACTTCTGTTGAGACGCCCCTACTACAATAAAACAACTTGGAGGAAGTTCCGACCCAAATGGTGTATTCTGGTAGGTTCTGAAAAAGAATCGAATAGGTTCGCTTCCCAATTGGAGATAAAGTTAAGTAGGTATTCGAATCTACTTCAAGCCTCTTTGTATATTTTTTCCAAGCTGGTTTGTCCCTCCAAGTTACTGGCAATTGAAGTTTTCTTACACTACTGGAGTCGGTCCTTAGTAAATGTGCTGTATAGCCTAATGCAACAGCAACATTCCCCCTCTGATCAAAATCCATATCATAAATAGCCGTTCCAATCCATTCTTTGGGAGTCGTTTTCAAGGCTAGAGGGTAAAAAACATGGGTCTTTTTTTCTGTTGTAATCCAATATTCATCCTGCTCTTTATTATAAATAATATTTTGAATCCTTTTTTTGATGGGGAACGCTTGCTCAAATAATATTTGATCCGTAGTAGGATTCCAATAGACAATACTGCCATCGTCATAGCCCATCAATATGTTTCCATGTATATCGGTTTCTATTTGATAAATAATTTTATCCTTAATCAATTTATCATGCACTCGTAGAGCCAATTTAGGAACAAAAAACAAGCCTTTCTCCAAAGAGGCAAGCCAAAGGTTTCCTTCTGTATCAAAAAAAGAATCACTCAATATTTTGCCTTTAAAAAAATGGCGGACGTCATTACTGACAAGGTTCCAGATAAACAAGCCCTCCGAAGTAGATAAATAAAGGCTGTTTTCGTTTACTATTTTTATTTTACTTATAATAAAATCAGCGCCATACTTTGCGATTTCTTCTGGAAAATAGAGGGCTTGCAGGCTATCCTTTTGGATAAAAAAAACAAAGGGAATTTTCAGTCCCTTTTCCGTCACTTTTCCTTTTTTGTTTTCCCAGGCCTTTCCAAAGTAATTCTGAACATACAACAGTTCTAAGGTTTTACTCTTCACAAATTTCATATAAACCTGATGCCCTAAAGTTTGCCCCTTTACTTTAATAAACAAACATTCGGGGCAATGATAGGGCACTTTTTTTCCGTTTACTTCTGAATACGCTCCTCTAACGCCATTGGGATAAAGCTTATGCCCGTTGTTTAATAAAAAGAATTTCTTGCCTGACTTTGTCAAGGTTTCTGTTGCAATATCGTACAGCCAAATTGTAAAAGCAGTTTCTATTCTCAATACGTCATGCTCTAGGAAAAAACTCTCAATAATTTTCCCATCGGCTACTGCTTCCCAAGCTTCTAATAAGTGTAGTTTTCCCTGTTTGATAGAATAGATTTGCCCCGCAAAATTATAACACCAAATTGTTTTTTCAGAATCCTCAAAAATTCCTGTCATGGATTTATTTCTGGCTTTAGGCGCTTTATGTTTTTTAAACGATACGCCATCATAACTCACCAGTCCTTTATCACAACCGACCCAAAGCAATCCGTCGCTCGCTTCTTGAATAAAATAGACTTGATCCGAAGGCAAGCCATCTTTGAAGGTATAATTTGCGGTATACATGGACTGCCCTTGTAAGCATACAGGGAAAAAAATACAGTAAATAAGACTATAAAAACACCTTCTGGTTCTATGTGTTAATTCCATGTCAATAAGGAGTTAAAATATCGGTTCTCTGACAACTCAAAGAGCCAAAATAACTTACTCGTCTAAAAAAAATAGACCTTCATCTGTCTTTTATTTTTTTTTGAGGCATCGTATTTGAATAGTTACTTTGAGTTTAGTAATTTAGAATATTAAATATTTAACAATTACCAATCCTGTTTTAGCCTTTTTAACTCTTCGAATAACAATAAACTTCATATGAATTTCATTATCAAACATTTAAACTTAACGCATCAATACGACACCTAGCTAACAAGACCAAATTACACGTACAACAACCACAATCCCAAATACCATTAATATAAAAATATGAACATTTGTATAAAGGTTTTATTTATAATTCTATCGCTCTTTCTATTTCAATCAAAAACAGAAGCCCAACGTAAATACGACGTTTATTGGGTTAGTTTTAAAGATAAAAAAAACAATCCATATAGTATTTTTCATCCCCAAGAATATTTATCGGCTAGAGCGATTGAGCGACGAAACCGATTTGGTATTTCTATTGATGAATCCGATTTACCCGTTAATCCTCAATATTTAGAGCCCATTTTAGTCAAAGGTTTTAAAATACACAGTACTTCTAGGTGGCTGAATGGGGTTGCGATTATCACAGAAGCAGCCAGCACCAATCCAATGGATTTAAAAAGCTTTGAATTCATCAAAGATGTTTTCCCGATTGGTTTTAAGAGAGCCGTACAAGCCGTAAAAGAAAAGGGGCAAAGAGATTACCAAACGACCTATAAAACGAAAACTAATTATTATGGTATGGGCAAGAATCAAATCAATATGCTCAAAGGAGAATACTTGCACAAAATGGGCTACGAGGGACAAGATATGCACATCGCCATCATGGATGGTGGATTTGAAGGAATGCCCGAAACGCCTGGTTTTGATAGCTTGTTTGTTAAGGGGCAAATCTTAGGAACACATGACTTTGTAGAAGGGGACGATTATGTTTTTGAATCGTCTAGTCATGGCAGAAACGTGGCTTCTTGTATGGTCGCCAATATGCCGTTCTTGCTTGTTGGAACGGCTCCAGAAGCAAAATATTATCTATTTAAAACGGAAGATGTAAAAGGGGAATACTGGATTGAAGAATACAATTGGGTCGCTGCCATAGAACGTGCGGACCAACTGGGCGTTGATGTTGTGAATTCTTCTTTAGGGTATTATGATTTTGATGACAACGAAATGGATTATGGCTATGTAGATATTAATGGCAAGACGTCTGCTATGACTAGAGCCGCAAATTTGGCGGCTCAAAAAGGCATCCTTGTTGTTACCAGTGCTGGAAATGAAGGCAATGGCAAATGGAAACACATTACGGTTCCTGGCGATGCCGATAATGTATTAACAGTTGGTGCGGTTGATCGAGATGGCTACCATGCTAGGTTTAGCTCTTATGGTTTTGAAGACAGATCCATCATCAAGCCGAATGTTATGGCACGAGGTGCTATTGCAGTTGTTGCTGCTAAGAAACGCTATGATACGAGTTATAGTAATGGCACTTCTTTTTCTGCTCCAATCATGGCGGGGATGGTCAGTTCCTTCTGGCAGGCTTTTCCAGAATATAATAACATGGAAATCATTCATACCTTAGAAAATAATGGCCATTACAAAGATACGCCTGATACTATGTACGGTTATGGTATTCCCGATTTTTGGGCGGCTTACAAAAGTTTAAGAAAATCTGTCGTAGAATTACAACCCAAACAACCATATTATTATCATTTGACCAATGAAAAAACACACTTAGATATTTTCATGCCAAAGGTAACTGCCTATAAAGCCTTGATTGCCTTACACAATACGACTGGAAAACTGTTATACCAAGACGAAGTTTTATTTAAAACAAAATCCGAAAAATTGCTTTGGTATCAAACCATTCCTAATTGGGAAACGGTCCCAGAGGGGGTCTATTTTTTGACGATTGAATTGGATGGTTTTGTACAGCGTATTTTGATAACAAAGTAGGTTCTTTGACAACTGTTCTCACGAAGTCGGTGCGTACGGTATTAAATGCTTTTAAAGTCTCTGATACTAATACTTCGTGGGATTTTTAGTTTTTTTACCAAAAAACATAAAAACCATTTCATATTAGTTTGATTATCAATGATTTAATCAAACTAACAGTTCAAAACTATCTTATTGATAATCAAACTAATATAATTTCTCCACGAAGTAATGTGATACCATACGCACCCACTATTTAATAAGGTTTGATTCTTTGCCCCTTTTTTTAGTCCTATTTTAGCCTCCTTTAAAACAGCTAATCTATCGTCTTGTATCTCTTTTTACAAAAAAATGCTTCTATTCAGAATACAAGCAAAGGATTCTGATTTATAATTTTGGTTTGCTCCCAACAAATCATTACTTTCGCAGGTCTTAATTCCAAATTTTGATTTTGCGACTTTAAGAACTTAAAACAAAAAAAGGTTCTTTGACAAATCGTGTGGAGTTGAACATAGGCTAACTTTTAACAGCTATGAATTGGAATATAAGTTTTAAGTAGAAAGTCGTAAGTCGTTTATTATCAAAAAAAAATAGACGACTTACGACTTAAAACTTACGAGGCGTACCGTCTAATAAAAAAAGTGGTTGAAACTATTATCACACGAGTTGTCAAAGAACGAAAAAAATTAATACTACAAATAATAAAAAATGTATAGAACGCACAATTGTGGCGCACTCCGCATCGAACATGTTGGGCAAAAAGTGACGCTATCAGGTTGGTTAAACAAAAACCGTGATTTTGGAGTAATGACATTCATCGACTTACGAGATCGTTATGGTATTACACAGTTGGTTTTTAACACTGAAGCAGATGAAGCTTTGTACAACGATGCTAAGAAATTAGGTCGTGAATATGTCTTGCGTATTGAAGGCGTCGTTGCCGAGCGTTCTAACAAAAACCCTAAAATTCCAACTGGAGATATTGAAATTCTAGTGGAAAAATTGGACGTGTTGAATGAATCGCTAACCCCTCCATTTACCATTGATGATGAAACGGATGGTGGAGAGGAAATCCGTATGAAATACCGTTATATGGACTTGCGTCGTCGTCCAGTACAAGAAAAATTATTCTTTAGATCAAAAGTTGCGATTGAAACACGTAAATACCTTTCTGACAATGAATTTATTGAGGTAGAAACGCCTGTATTAATCAAAAGTACGCCAGAAGGTGCTAGAGATTTTGTCGTGCCTAGTCGCATGAACAAAGGACAATTCTATGCCTTGCCACAGTCGCCTCAGACCTTCAAACAACTGTTGATGGTTTCTGGTTTTGATAAATACTTCCAATTGGTGAAGTGTTTCCGTGATGAAGATTTGCGTGCGGATCGCCAACCTGAGTTTACTCAAATTGATTGCGAAATGTCTTTTGTCACTCAAGAGGAAATTTTACAGACCTTTGAAGGGCTAACAAAGTATTTGTTCAAAGAATGTTTGGGGGTTGAATTGCCAACCTTCCCTCGCATGACTTACGATGAAGCTTTAAAACGTTATGGTTCTGATAAACCAGATACCCGTTTTGGAATGGAGTTCGTCGAGTTGAACGACCTTGCCAAAGGACATGGTTTCCCTGTCTTTGACAGTGCGGAACTAGTCGTCGGAATTTGTGCAGAAGGTCAAGCAGATAGCTATTCTAACAAAGACATCAAAAAATTAACTTCTTGGATGCAACGCCCACAAATTGGCGCCAAGGGTTTGGTTTATGTAAAATACAACTTAGATGGCTCTATCAAATCGTCTGTTGGTAAGTTCTATACGGACGAGCAATTGATGGCTTGGGTGGAGCAATTTGGGGCAAAGAAAGGCGATTTATTACTTATTCTTTCTGGTGAAACAGATAAAGTTCGCAACCAACTGAATGACTTGCGTCTAGAAATGGGCGACCGTATGGGCTTACGCTCTGGTGGTTTCAATCCGCTTTGGGTCGTTGATTTTCCACTATTGGAATGGGACGAGGATTCGGAGCGTTTCCATGCGATGCACCATCCGTTTACATCTCCGAAAAAGGAGCATATGGAACGCATGTTGACGGGCGATCACGATACGATGAAGTCTTTGCGTGCGGATGCCTACGATTTGGTCATCAACGGTTGGGAAATTGGCGGTGGTTCTATTCGTATTTTTGACCGTGAATTGCAAGCGAAAAACTTTAAATTACTTGGATTTACAGACGAAGAAGCCGAAGAACAATTTGGTTTCTTAATGGGCGCTTTTGAATATGGCGCTCCTCCACATGGTGGTATTGCCTTCGGTTTTGACCGCCTTTGTTCGATCATGAAAGGTGCGGGTTCTATCCGTGACTTTATTGCTTTCCCTAAGAACAACCAGGGACGTGACGTGATGATTGATGCGCCTGCTGGTGTTAGTAGTGTTCAATTGGACGAATTGGGTCTTGCTTTGTTGGAAGAGGAAG
>CACVAQ010000030.1:0-2182 GCA_902727865.1 uncultured Aureispira sp.
AGTAGCAGCGCAGCTAAGTAAAAACTAAAAACCACGCAGTAGCAGCGCAGCTAATCAACGGAGTATTAATTGAAACAACCTATTTTTAATTAATTGTTTGCTAAGAAACGCCTACAAGGCAAAGAAATATGAATGTTAAGATTATAAATAAATCTAAAAATGCTCTTCCACATTACGCTACAAAAGGTAGTGCTGGAATGGATTTAAGGGCTAATATTGATACTGCAATTGTATTACAGCCCTTAGAACGAAAAGTAATCCCAACGGGGCTTTTTATTGAGCTTCCTGTAGGGTACGAAGCCCAAATCCGTCCTAGAAGTGGTTTAGCACTCAAAAAAGGCTTGTCAATTCCAAATGCTCCAGGAACAATTGATTCTGATTATAGAGGAGAAATAGGCGTTATTTTAATTAACTTATCTCCAAACGCTATCGAAATTGCTCCCGCTGAACGAGTGGCACAAATGGTGATTGCTAAGTATCAAGCTATTCAATGGGAAGAAGTGGCTAATTTAACAGAAAGTGATCGAGGGGCTGGAGGCTACGGAAGTACAGGAAAATCCTAACATAGAGTATCTCTACTTACCTTTAAAATATATTTAGACCTAATTAATTACAATTTTTATGGTAACTTGCTTTAAATTAAAGCTTACCTAATAGACGCCTTTGGGCTTAAAACAAGAAAAAAATTTATGAAAATAATAATACCAATGGCTGGACGTGGAACACGTCTTCGCCCACATACCCTAACAGTGCCCAAACCCTTAGTAAAAATTGCTGGTAAATCCATTGTAAGACGATTGGTAGAAGATTTAGCAGAAGCGTATGGAGACCGTATAGAAGAAGTCGCTTTTATTATTGGTGACTTTGGTGAAGAGGTAGAAAAAGAATTGATTCTTTTGGCAGAAAGTCTAGGTGCTAAAGGATCGGTCTATCACCAAACCGAAAAATTAGGTACGGCGCATGCTATTCTTTGTGCAAAAGAAAGTTTAAGTGGTAATGCTATTGTTGCTTTTGCCGATACCTTGTTCAAATCAGATTTCTCTTTGGATACCGAACAAGAAAGTGTCCTTTGGGTACAACAAATCGAAGATCCATCGGCTTATGGAGTTGTTACCTTGAATGAAGATGGTTACATCACTGAATTTGTCGAAAAACCAAGCACTTTTGTATCTGACTTAGCCATTATTGGCATTTATTATTTTAGAGATGCTAATATGCTCAAAAATGAGTTGCAATATCTTATTGATAATAACATTATGGACAGAGGCGAATATCAAATCACGGATGCCTTAGAAAATATGCGCCAAAAAGGGACTAAATTTCGTACGCATCAGATTCAGGAATGGCTAGATTGTGGCAATAAAAATGCGGTACTATATGCAAATGAACGGGTTTTAGAAACAAAGAAAAATGCTGCTATCGTTGCGAGTGATCTTGTTCTAGAAAATTCTACTATTGTACCTCCTTGTTTCATTGACCAAGGTGTTGTGATCAAAAACTCGGTGGTTGGACCACATGTTTCTATTAGTAAAAATGCGGTTATTGAAAGTTCTGTCATCAGCAAAAGTATTATCCAAGATCACTCTATCGTTAATAATGTCGTGACAGAAAACTCTATGTTAGGTTCTCACACAGAGTATATTGCAAAAAAATCAGAACTCAGTTTAGGTGATTTTTCTAAATTTCATCAATAAAAAATTGCGGCCCATTCTATAGATAGAAACGCTCATCAATAAATTGTTTTTTAAGTCCCAATAGGCATCCTTCTGTTTGTTTATCTGTTCATTAAAAGTACTTAAGAAGTGTTTTAAAATCGTATTAAATTAATTATCAGGAACATCCTCCCCCTTTTATTATTAAAAAAACAAACTGATAATTAATTTAATATAGCGTTTTTTCTTCTTTTATTTAAGAACGAAACCTCTTCAAATAACCTCTAATTTTAATGAAATTTGAAGCACAAAAAGAATAGCCTCTAAGGTACATCGTACGTAATTCATGCGTACTAAAAACAATAACAATTGATTAACAAAATTATCTATCATTTGGATGAAATTTTGTATATTATTAGTGGACTACGATGAGCTTACAAGCAAAAATTCATCTATATTTCAGGTTCAATAAGAATGAATAAAAGGGTAGTTTACGCTAACAGTGCTTCGTAGGATTAGTTCACTACGTT
>CACVAQ010000030.1:2282-9986 GCA_902727865.1 uncultured Aureispira sp.
TGTTAGCTTCGCTGCTTCTCCGAGCTTTTAGTTTTTTAATAAAAAAACTAAAAATCCCACGAAGTATTATAATAATCAACGCAAAGCACTCATGTAATAATCGAATACGATTTAGCTACGCTGAGCCTTTGTTAATCCGTGCCGTCGCTGCGCTTAGTTCGGGTTCTAAACGACCACAGAGTAGCAACGCAGCTAAGTATAGCTCTAAATAAACTTAATACTATTATGCATCAATTTTCTCCTAAAAAATGGTCTTTCCTTGTGCTTATTTTAAGTATAAATGTGGGCGTATTCGCACAAGTTGCTCAAAAAGTACGTCCAAAAGAAAATGACGTTTTATTAGAAAAACTCTTTATTGAAGCCAATAGAGAGAAAATTTTGGGGAATGTTGATGAAGCCATTACGCGTTACTTGGAAGTGCTTCAGAAAGACAATACCAATTCTGCGGCTAATTATGAATTGGCTCGGTTGTACAAACAAGAAAATGTTTACGACAAGGCGATTAGTAGGGCAGAAAAAGCGGTTGAATTAGAAACCGATCATCTTTTGTACAATGAGTTTTACGCTGATTTATTAGAGAAAGAAGGCAACTTCAAAAAAGCGGCGGAGTTGTATGCTAATTTGGTGGGCAAATATCCAGAAAAACAGCAATTGTATTTTGATTGGGCTTATTTTTTGAGTAAAAGTGGAAAATCAGATCAAGCCATTAAAGTCTATAATAGTTTAGAAAAACGCACTGGAATTAAAGAAGCTATTTCGATGCGTAAGTATAAATTGTATATGTATTCTGGAAAAGATAAAAAAGCAAGTCAAGAAATTGAACTCTTGATTGAGGCTTACCCTAATGAAGCAGAATATGTCATTCGACTCGCAAATTTTTATGCCTCTACTCAAGATCTAGAAAAAGCAAAGGCTTTGTACAAAAAAGCGCTAGAAATTGATCCTAGTAACCCTACTGCCAATATGGCGATGGTAGAGTTTTTCTTGCAAAGTGGTGATACCAGCCGTTATCTGAATGCCTTGGTCAACACCTTTGATAATCCACACCAAAACTTAAGCACCAAACTAAAAACGGTGCAATCCTTGTCTGAACAATTGGAAAAAGGCTCGATGGGTCCTGCTCATATAGGCAAAGTGATTGAGATTAGTCAAAAATTACATGAAACCCATCCTGGGCAACCTGAGATCAATTTGATTCTTGGTAATTTATTCTACCAACAAAAAAACTATCCGAAAGCGATTGCAAATTATACGGTTGCCATTCGGTTTATTAAAAACAACCTAGCGCTTTGGCAAAATTTATTGGAGGCTTTGCACTTGACCAACAAACAAGCAAAACTGCAAGAGCACAGCAAACAATTCATGGAATTGTATCCAAGTCAAGCTTCTAGTTATTATTACTTAGGCATTGCCTATTACCAAAAAGGGGCTTACGAAAAATCTATTAAAGAGCTGAATCAAGCAATTGATATTGCCGCCACAGATCAGCGCACCCAAGCCAAAGCCTTATCGTATTTAGCCAAAAATTATGAAGGTTTAGAAACGATTGAAAAAGCAGATAAAACGTACAATGAAGCGATTTTGATGCAACCCAATGATCTTGAAATTACGCATGATTATGCCTATAGTTTGGCCAAAAGAGGAACGGACTTGTCTAAAGCGCAAGACCTCGTGCAGGCTATTTTAGTAAAAGATCCTACAAATGTAAAATACACCACGACAAAGGGGTTCATTTTGTACAAACAAAATAAATATACACTTGCAGCGCAAGAAATAAACAAAGCCTTGAGTTTGGGTGGGAATGAACAACCTGAAACCTTAGAACGTTATGGAGATGTTCAATTCAAATTAGGTAAAGAAGCAGAAGCGGTCACTTATTGGCAAAAAGCCTTGGACAAAGGCTCTCTTTCTTCTTCATTGCAACGTAAAATTTCAACCAAGCAACTCTATGAGTAAAGCGGTCTATTTCTTATTACTACTTAGTTCTATGATAATGAGCTGTCGAAGTACTCAGCTCACAACAGGAACGCCTAAGAATCGTTCTGTCAATTTTTTGCTGCGTCAATTAGAAAAAAATCATATTGACTATACTTGGTTTGGTGCAAATGCAAAAATAAAAGTAGATAGTGAGCAAGAAAAAGCAAGCTTTGCCGCAAGTATTCGAATGCAAAAAGATAGTCTGATTTGGATCAAAATTCGAAAAATGAATATCGAAGGGGCTCGTATTAAAATTACGCCTGAAACGATTGAAATTTTAGATCGCCAAAATGGGCTGTATACCAAAAAACCTTTTTCCTTCTTAAAAAATGAATATGGTTTGGAGGTTAGTTTTGCTCAACTCCAAGCGCTAATTATTGGAAATCCCATTCTTTGGGATAGCCAATCGCTAGTTTCGGTGCTTCGGAAACAGCAAAATGTGCTTCAAACGCCCAAGGCTCAAAAAACAGTGCTTAAAATTTTTATGGATCCTAACTCTTTTTTAATCAATTCGGTTCAAGGTTCTATGCATCAAAATGCACTTAGCATTGATTATAGTGCTTACGAAACGGTCGAGCAGGAGCAAATTCCTACTAAAAAAGCGATTGAAATTGATAGTGAAGAAACGGGTTGGCTTGGCTTGAACATTAGTTTCTCTAAAATAAGCCTAAATGAAGTTCAAAAGGTTGGCTTTAGGGTTCCTGATAATTATGAGCGAAAGTAAACTTATCCTAAAATAACTGTTGGGCTACTTTCTAGGAAAAGAAAACTGTGGGTTAAATAAAAATTCTTTATCCGTTAAGGTTAACAAAAAAGCAATCAAATCGATTTGTTCTTCGTGTGTTAACGGAAGTCCTTCCTCTAATAAAGGACTAAGCGTAGCACTCTTATGAATCCCTTTCACATAATGGTTTAATACTTCTGACAATTGTTCAAATCGTCCATCGTGCATGTATGGGTAGGAAAACTCAACGTTTCTCAAGGTTGGTATCTTAAACAATTGCGCATCTTTGGCTTCCTTGGTAATTCCCATTCGCCCTTTATCATTCAAGGTCGTATCTATTTCTAAACCATTATTGGCGAATTGATGATTGGTAAACAAGGGTTCTTGATGGCAACTGTTGCAATGGGTCTGAAATAAAGCATAGCCACTTTTTTCTTGCACCGAAAAGGTCGTTTCTTTTCGCATTACTTGATCGTATTTCGCATTGGCACTCACCAAGATCAATTCAAATTGAGCGATTGCTTTTAACAAATGTTCTCCCGTTATGATAGAATCGCCAAAGGCTTTTGCAAACAAAATAGGATACTTAGAGCTTGCCTGTAATTTTTGAATGACATTCAATAGATCATCGCCCATTTCATCTTCATGTGTCATTGGCGCTAAGGCTTGCATGTCCAAATGATTGACCGCACCATCCCACATAAACGTATTGGACCAAGCTAAATTCATTAAACTAGGTGAATTTCGGGTACCAATTCTGTCGTCAATTCCATGACTCAAATCGTGATCGACGTGTGTAAACGCAGTATATTGTGAATGGCAACTGCTACAAGAAATTGAGGTATCTCTAGACAATAGAGGTTCATAAAACAAATGCCTTCCTAGAGCTATCTTGGCTTTTGTTAAAGGATTTTTATCAAAATTATAGTTGGGCGTAGGCCAATTTGGAGGCACTAAAAAATCAATCGTAGCACTACTATGAAAACCGTAGCAAACAAAGAGAACGAACACAAGTCCCACTAGATTTATCTTTCTATTCATCGTTCCTTTTAAATATTAATGCGGCTCGTTTTGCCAATGCAACTGATTTTGTACTTGGACGCATTAAGCTGTGCTCTTCTACTAAATTCAGTTCTTTTAAAAATTGATTGACGTCAACTTTGATAACAATAGGTCTTTCATTTGTCAGTCCATGTTCAATTTTTTGTACCGTCGCCATATTTCCAGCATAGCCACCTATATGAAATTGAAATTTATTTTTTCGAGTCGGACAGTCTTCATAAACACCTTCCAGTTTGAAGTTAATATAACCACTATTCCAAGCCCAATACATGCCTTTGGTTGGATCTAAATCCCCGCCCATTGCACCACTAACATTCGTCAAGCTATCGACGCCTAATTGGTAGCTTATTTTATCGTAATGAACTTTTTCAGGTAAATCTAAGACAACTTTTTCGGTCTCTATTTTCTCTAGATCAATTAAATGATGGCTGTTTTTTTCTTTCCAAACGAGTTCCTCTCCCAAGCGCAATTCAATATTCGTAATGTAATACTTTAGTCGGGTAAAGACAATCTTCTTTTCTTGAAATTGATGTACTTCCGATTTTAAGACCAATGGCGCATTCTCATAAACAGCCTTAAACTCTATTTCTAAAACACGCTCCTGTCCACTTACATCGACAAGCAACAATAGCACAAAAATAATCAAGATCCAGTACTTCATTTAATGTTTCTTTTGCGGATGTTTAGCGGCAAACAGATGCGTCAGTTCATCTACTAAAACGTCAAAATTTTCACGTTGGTCTATTCGGCATATTTTTTTTAATTGTTCAAAATGCCCTAAGTGTAACAACTCCAAATCTTGATGGGCTGAATTTAGTTGAGCTAGTAATGTATCCTTTTTGGAGACATCTCCCCCTTTTAAGGCAACAGGATACAATTCCTTTCGAAGCGCCATTATTTTTTCATTTAAAACCCTTCTCTTTTTTTGATGCGCTCCTATTAAGCCATCGTATTGAGCAACTTGTTCTTCATCTAAGTTCAATTGGTTTAAAATATACGTTTTAGGTGCATTGTCATTTTTCATGTACGGTGATCTCAATAAACAGAAACCAATTAGGACAATATTAATGATGGCAAGTGCTGCACATAGTATGGTCAGGAATTTTACTTTACTCATGGTCTATATTTCTCTGCTATAATGTTTTCATTACTCCGTTGAAAAATCGTATTAGTTTGATTACCAGCAAGATACGTTTTCAATTGCCAAAGTATTAAAAAGCTGATAATCAAACTAATGCAAGATGCTTTTTTATGTTTTTCATAGAAAAACTAAAAAATCAACGGAGTATTAATGTTTTAATACAAGTGTTTATTAAAAAAAAGAATTACAGGGTATCAAATCCATTTCTTCCATTATGACGGCTATATTATCTTTCGATTGAGCCCTTGTATCTTGTATCGTCCAAACATTCAGCATCAGCAAAATCATTAAAGAAAGAGCGGTTGCCCAAACATACTTTACAGGAACGGAAGCCTCTAACTCTTGGCTAATTCTTGCCTGTATTTTGGTCAACAAAAACATTGGGGCTTCTACTTTTTCTATACTCTGAAGCATTAGGTCAATGGCATCCTTAGAGTCCTTTTTTTTACTCATAATTATAAATTTCTTCTACGTCTATGGCTTTATTCACTTGAAAAAGTGGCGGATATTCGTTTACACACACTTCTTTAGACGACATTCCTTGTTCAACACCTCGCATTTAATACTTTTTCTTTAAATTTTGTTTGGCACGTCCCAACAAAGACTCCACTGACTTAGGGGTTTTATTCATAATTTCGGCAACTTCTTTCAACGGTAATTGCTCTATCTTAGCCAAGATTAAAACCGTTTTTTGCTGTTTTGGTAAGTTATTAATATGCCCAAACAATAATGCTAAGGCTTCTTTTTGTTCCAATTGCGTACCAGGATGCTTAAATTCTACTAAGTCGTGTTTAATTTGGTTCGAGTTGGGATAAAAAATACTACTAATAAAAGCAAATCGTTTGACACGCTTTTGAGCTTTAAGGACATCCAAACAATAATTAATGGCAATTCGATAAATCCACGTCTTCAGGGCTGCCTTACCTTGATAAGAAGCTATTTGTTTGTGAATTTTCACAAAAACTTCTTGGGTGGCATCTTCTGCATCTTCCGTATTTGGAAGATAACTAAGACAGAGATTATATACTAAGTCTTTGTATAGATGATAGATTTCTTTAAAGTCCACTGGTAATTTTTATATAGATGAAGACGCTACATCTTATTGTCGTCTACCAAAAGACCTTCCCCTAAAGCAATCCTACTTAAATCCAATTCCCTTTTTTCAGCAAGTCTAATACATCAGGATAATCAAGCTGCAATTGCAGTTGTTTTTTTATTTTTTGATTGTCTACGATTTTAAATTTACTTTCGCCCGTCAAATCAACCTTTGGAGGATCTAAGCCAATACTTTTTGCAGCCAAAGGATAAAAATCATTCTTTAGAGGATGCGTATCAGAACAAGCATTAAAGGTCTCTCCCCAAACATTTTGTTCGATAATTTGCTGTATAATTTTAATACAATCGACTCTATGAATTAAATTAACAGGCGCATTTCCATTCTTAATCCATCCTGATTTCCTAAAAAAACGCCCTGGATGCCGCTCCCCTCCAATCAAGCCAGCCAGACGCAATACCGTTGTTTCAAAAGAAGTATTCTCGCTCAAAAATCGTTCACTACGATACAAATGATGCGTTTTTAATTCTATTCCTTCCCCTTCAAAAACCCTTCGATTGACATTTGGATAAACAGAAGTAGCACTGACAAACAACACTTTTCGAATCGTAGAAGCTTCTATCAAGGGCAACAAACTAGCAAATTGTTCTTGCTCCAATTCATCTCGATTGGGCGTAATGTTAAGAATCAAAATAGCCGCCTCCAAAAAAGATTCGACAGCACTTCCGCTGACGCTTTCACTTCGGACGTTTACTTGAAACGCATTTTTTCCCGCAGCGGTCAAGCGTTGATGGTTTTCTTCGGAAGCGGTAGCTATTTTAATGCTGTAGCCGCTTTTCTCCAAGGTTTCTGCTAGTGGTTTTCCCAACCAACCTCCGCCTAAAATACTGATGATTTTGTTTTGCATATTGCCTTGTCTTAAGGTTCGTTTTTTGAAAAATCAAAATGCCAGACACTTAAATGGCATCTGGCATTTTGTTAATTTAGATCGCTTATTGAAGGTCAAATTTAGCCTTCCGATTGACCTGGTTCAACTGTTTTATCCTCCGTATTTCGAGCCGCACGTTCTTCCATTTTTTCATCGTACTCCAAGGCGCGTCTATAAAAACTATAAAACTTACGATTCAAATGTCGCACGGCTCTAGAAGCTCTAGGCGTGTTGATTTGGTTGATCCAAGATGCCCTTAAAGCAACATAATAAGGAAAAGGATCTTCTAATTTTTCTTTTAATTTACGAACCCTTAAAACATCATAAGGAAATTCAGCGCCACGCTCCTTGTAGTTAACAATAAAAATGTTGGCTTCCTTTATGTTAATAGAAGGATCTACCTCCTTGTTTTTACCCAAAAACAAACCTTCCCGTACCCCTTTATTCAAAGCACGGCTACAAGTATCGTACATCAAGTAAACAGGGCAAAAATCAAATGAATCTAAAAACATCGCTCCAATTGCTTCATTAAACTCATCCCTACGCTGTAAGGTTCCTGCCAAAATTGCCGCTTGGCGTTTTCGTTGCCCCTTGCTCAGCTTCGTATTTCTAAGGTTGCGTTCTATAATTTCTATTTTGCGCTGATTGGTCTTTAAGCGAACGACCATCGCACCATCTTTTAATTCTTTGATAGAATTAAAAGCATATTCTTTTTTTTCTTTTGTTAAGACTATATCATCCCGTTGAGCGCAAACACTGCTTCCCACCATTAATACAATACATAACAAGATATAATTTTTCATACCGCTAATTTTCGT
>CACVAQ010000031.1:0-5802 GCA_902727865.1 uncultured Aureispira sp.
GGTTCTATCCGTGACTTTATTGCTTTCCCTAAGAACAACCAGGGACGTGACGTGATGATTGATGCGCCTGCTGGTGTTAGTAGTGTTCAATTGGACGAATTGGGTCTTGCTTTGTTGGAAGAGGAAGCAGAAACTCCAAGTGACGATTAGAAAACCTAGGCTGTTAAAAAAATAATATACATTTAGAAAGTCCTATTCAATACACATTGAATAGGGCTTTTTATTTAGTGCTTGTTGGTGTTTTTTATTAAAATCGTCTTGACTTTTAAGTGAAAATGATTTATTATATGCAATAATTCTGTACCGCTTCTAGTAAATGCAGTCTCTTGCTACTGCTGGAAATGATATTTATTACTACAATCATCAAATATTGTCACAAACTTCCTATACGGGGACTTGTGAAATGACAATCAACGACTCCTTCTTGGGTTGGTGCTCAAATTATTGCCAAACCGAATGGGGAGTATTTATTTTCTAATCGAAATTTAGATTCTATTCTGATAAAAATCGCAGCGAACCTTAATAATTGTGCTTGAATAGATATAGGCTAGCTCTATTTTATCCGCATATTCTTTAAAAAAGGGATTTAAACACCTCTTTTAACAAGAATCTGTTATCTTTGCCCCAAGTTTTGGATTTACGATCAAAATAATCAAAGAACCAATCTTCCTTCAGTCATCAAAATCTACTTTTTTGAGGCTTAATTTTTTCTATTCAATTGATGTTACAATATGCTTGGTATAAATAATGTTTTTATAAAATATGGTGATCGAACTGTTCTCGATAGAATTTCTTTATCTATTAACGAGGGGGACCGAGTTGGTTTAGTCGGTCTTAATGGTGCTGGAAAATCAACCCTATTAAAGATTATGGCTGGTGATATTTCTCCTCACGATGGAAATATTGTTCGTCCAAATGGGACGACTATCGGTTTTTTACATCAAGATATGAGCCTTCCTAAAGGAAAAACAGTTCTGGAAGAAACATTGAGTATTTTAGCAGAAATACAAAAACTAGAAGCAGACATAGACAATCTCAATCACCAAATTGAAACACGTACCGATTACGAAAGTGAATCGTACTTGGATATGTTTAACCAATTGGATGAACTGAATGAGCGTTATCGTGTGATGGGAGGAAATACCATCCAAGTAGATGCGGAGAAAATTTTGATGGGTTTGGGTTTTATGCCAGCCGATTTTGATCGCTTAACCGATGAATTTAGTGGTGGTTGGCAAATGAGAATTGAGTTGACTAAAATGTTGTTGCAACGACCAGATTATTTGCTGCTGGATGAGCCGACCAATCACTTGGATATTGAATCTATTATTTGGTTGGAGCAGTTTTTAGAAACCTATGAAGGGGTCGTGATTGTTATTTCGCATGACAAGACGTTTTTGGATAATGTGACGAACCGTACCATAGAAATTGACTTAGGAAAAACCTACGATTATAAAGCGAATTACTCGAAGTATCTTATCCTACAAGAGGAACGTCGAGAAATGCAGAAAAATGCCTTTGAAAATCAGCAAAAAGAAATTGCTAGACAAGAGCAATTGATTGACCGTTTCCGTGCCAAAGCAAGTAAAGCTAAAATGGCGCAATCGCTCATAAAGAAGTTGGATAAAATGGATCGAATTGAGCTCGATAGTGTCAATGCTGGCAAAATGAAACTGAACTTCCCTCCTTCTCCTCGTGCTGGCGAAGTAGTTGTCAAGGTCAAGGATGTGACTAAAACTTATGGCGAACGCAATATTTTGGACAAGGTTAATCTAGAAATCATTCGTGGAGAACGAGTTGCTTTTGTAGGTAAGAATGGGGAAGGAAAATCAACCCTTTCTAAAATTATATTAGGGCAAGTACAGGCAGAAGGAACCGCAGAATTGGGCTATAATGTTGCCGTTGGTTATTATGCTCAAAATCAAGCAGAAACGCTTAATCCTAAATTAACGGTATTAGAAACGATTGATCAAGTCGCCCCTTTTGAAATGCGTACAAAATTGCGTGGTATCTTGGGTTCTTTTCTATTTTCTGGTGAAGATGTGGACAAGAAAGTTTCGGTATTATCAGGGGGAGAACGTGCTCGATTGGCATTGGCTTGTATGATGCTGCGTCCAATTAACTTATTGGTACTGGATGAGCCGACGAATCACTTGGACATTCGCTCTAAGGATGTTTTAAAAGATGCTATTTTGCGTTATGATGGCACGTTGATCATTGTGTCGCATGACCGGGATTTCTTGGAAGGGCTGACGGATAAAGTCATTGAATTTAACAATAAAAAACTAAAGCCTTATTTAGGTGATGTAAAATATTTCTTGGAAAAACGTGCTTTAGATACGTTTAGAGAAGTGAGCTTGGGTAAAGCAGGTAAAAATGACGCTCCGATCGACTCGCTTAGAGCGGCAACTGCGCCTAAGAAACCAAAATTGGAAGGTAAGGATTATCACCAGCGCTTGAAGCAATTAAAAAAAGATGTTCAAAATGCAGAACGAAAAATCAATCGACTAGAGGAAGATCAAAAAAAGTTTGAAGCAACAATGGCAGATATGTCTATCTTTGGAACCGTTGAGTATGATACTGCGGTAGCCAAATACGAATCAAACAAAATTAAATTAGCTGAAACTATGTCAAAATGGGAAGCTGCTGAAATGGAACTTGATGCGTTGGGATAGTTAGCAGAATAAGGACTTGATTTCACCTCTCTTAACAAAAAAACGATCGCTTCATGTTACAAGAAAATTTTTGGGAAATAATAGAACAATCTTGGCTTGATTCTTCTGAACTATATGAACAAAGAAAAAAAGCCATCCAAAATAATAAGGAAGCATTATTAGAGCAATTGAGTTACAAATTAGAAGATGTGGTAACAAAAAACTACATTAAAAGGCTGTCTGAATTAAGTAAGGAGAACTTAACAAGTTTCATTCACCTGCTTGAAGAGCGAATGTATCATATTGACCGAAAAGAAATTCATACCCATACAGACGGCTCAGATGATGGCTTTTTATATTGTCGGTGTTTTATTGTTGGCATGGGAAAAGCGTATTATAACATGATCGACGAAAATCCTTCTAAAGCCAAATTTGATTTAGAAGCGGAGGGTTTTGGTTTTTCTGCCTACCAAGTTTATGAAAATTTGTTTGACGAAGAATTTGATCGCTATTCAAAACACTCTATGGAATCTTGTTCTAATGAAAATGGTTGGAAAGAATAAGCCGAATCCATAAAAAGCATTGGCTCGTTTTTTATTTATGCGGATTTGAATTAAAAAAACACGAATTTGAAATTGATTTCAAATTCGTGTTTTTTATCTTAGTCCCATGCTGCACAAAGTAAGGCACCCAAAACTACTTAGGATTCGTAATCGTTCCCCATTTAGCTTCTAATGTTGTAAAACGATACTTAAAAATCCCCTCCAATTGCCGCTTAACAAACAAAGCATGTGCAATACTTCCTAGAGGCCCCAAAGGCAGTCGGTAATGAATAATATCTTCCATTTCAACCCCGCCTTCTATTGCTTTAAAAAAATGCTGGTGATGCCACATCGAGTAAGGTCCAACTCGTTGTTCGTCAATAAAAAATTCCTTATCTCGAACTTGTGTAATTTCAGTCATCCAATACATTGGGATACCTAAAACAGGCTTGACGGTGTATTCAATAATTTGTCCAGGATACATGCCTTTATCTACGCCTCCTAAAATGTTAAACCCCATATATTCTGGCGTGATTGCCTTTAGGTTTTTTGGGCTAGAAAAGAAGTCCCATGCTTTGTCTAATGAAATGGGTAATTGTTGGGTTCTTTGTAATGTATAGGTTGCCATTGTTGTTTTATAATTTACGAGTTAGAATACGACTTGATTTTGTCGTCTGTCTATAAAACAACAGCTTGGTAATTATGTTGAGTTTATCTTGCTTATTTTAAGAAGTAAGTAGATGGGCAAAAGTAATTAACCTTAAAATCGGGCATTTTTTGCGGGCTATATTCCTCAAAAAGCTTCGCTTTAGCCTGCTAAAACAGTCTACTTTGGGCGGCTCTGAAAGCAATATTTTGGTTCTTTGACATTTTTTGCATTAATAAGAAAAAGTAAGCTTTGAGATTAAAATTTTTAGATTTTAGATTGCTGCGCTCTTAGACTAAATTATTGATAATCAATTTTTAGTCTAATATCTAAGAGCTAAAAGCGAAGTGATTTAATTTCTAAAATCTAAAAATTAGCGAAGAGCTACCTATTATTTTAATATTTGACAAAAATTAGCTGCGCTGAATCTTTGAGCTGTCATAGAACCAATATTTTTTAGGATTATTTCAGCCCATGCTGAAATAAAATGTGTCCCATTTTATCTCGTTTGGTTTTTAAATAAAAATTATTGTATTCATTGGCTTCTATCTCTAAAGTTACATTCTCCACTATTTTTAGTCCATGGTTTTCGAGTGCTTCCTGTTTTAAAGGATTATTAGACATCAAGCGTATTTTTTGAATCCCCAAAAGTTGTAAAGCTTGGCTTACCCCCTTGTATTCTCTTTGATCTGCTTTGAAACCTAGATTCAAATTAGCCTCTACCGTATCAAACCCTTCTTCCTGTAGTTTGTAGGCTTTCATTTTGTTCAGAAACCCAATGCCTCTGCCCTCTTGTTCGACATAAATAATCACTCCTTGCCCTTCTTCCTCTACTTTTTTCATTGCTGCTTGCAGTTGAGGACCACAATCACAACGTAAAGAACCAACAATATCTCCTGTAATACACGAAGAATGCACTCTTACTAAAACAGAGTCTCCTGCTTCCCAACTCCCTTTAGTTAAGGCAAAAAGTGTTTTTTTAGCTATTTTATCATCAAATGCAACCAACTCAAATGTTCCATATTCTGTTGGCATATTAATTCTAACGACTTCTTCTACAACCATTTCTATCCCTTGGCTTTTATCCATTTTGGATCTTTATTTTTCTATTATGTTAGGCATTTTTATTAAGTATTCTACAGTTTAACATTATAGCTCGTAAGATGTTTTTAAATGATAAACATTATTCCGAATAATTTTGGGGTATTAACATAATATTTTTTCATTCCTAATACTATTTCTAAGTACCGACCGAAGTAAGTAGATCAACAAAAGTAATTAACCTTAGAATTAGCTACGCTGCTAGGCTATGCTTTTGGTACAGAGTACCAAGCTTACGCAGTTCACTACGTTCATGTGGTGGGGCCTCTTTTTCGGGCGATCTTCCTTGAAAAGCCTCGATTTAGTACTTACAAGACAAACAAAATTTAGTATTTATGGGGGAAGCAAATCTATAAAATTGAATAAAAAAAAGGGGTTCTTTGACAATTTTTGCCACAGCCTACTTTTTTTCTTTTTCATAGCAGTAGACTTTTGGTCGTAAGTTTTAAGTAGAAATTCGTAAGTCATTGGCTAGTAGCTTTTTTGACTTAAACTTATAACATACGACCTATAAAAAAATAGTAAAACCAAAGCTATTCTGTGTAGGCTGGCAAAAACTGTCAAAGAACCAAAAAAGGTTGTACAAGCATTACTCCGTTAAAAACCCGAACTAAGCGTAGCGACCTCACGTAAGTAACAAAGGCTCAGCGTAGCTAAATCGCATTAGACTGATTGTTAGTAAGTTATATTTTCACCAGCGTAGCTAATCAACGGAGTATTAACAAGACAACCTTTTTTTATTTATTACGACAAAAACAATTCAGTTTTTGCGCTGATTTTAGTCTTACTTGATCAACAGCTAATCTAGCTTTGAGAGCGTATATTTATCTTTCCTTCCACTTCTAAAGGAACATTTTCT
>CACVAQ010000031.1:5902-9956 GCA_902727865.1 uncultured Aureispira sp.
TTTTTTTATTTATTACGACAAAAACAATTCAGTTTTTGCGCTGATTTTAGTCTTACTTGATCAACAGCTAATCTAGCTTTGAGAGCGTATATTTATCTTTCCTTCCACTTCTAAAGGAACATTTTCTACGATTTCTAAACCATACCCGATCAAACCAATACGTTTTTTAGGATTGTTGGTTAACAAACGCAATTTACTAACGCCCAATTTTCTTAAAACTTGAGCACCGATTCCATAATCTCTTTGATCCATTGGAGCTCTTAATTTATGATTAGCCTCTTTCGTGCTTAGGCCTTCTTTTTGGAGTTTTTTGTACGCTTTTAACTTATTCATTAAATCCGTTCCACCGCCATCTTGCTCGATGTACAAGACAATTCCTTTTCCTTCGTCATTTACTTGCTTCATAGCCGCATGTAATTGAGAACCAGAGTCGCCCATTAAAGCCCCAAAAATATCCGTTGTTGTAAAAGAAGAATGAACCCTTACTAGGATTGGTTCGTCTTTTTTCCAAGAACCTTTGGTTAAAGCAAACAAGTTTTTCTCGGTTGTCTTATCTTCAAAACCAATCACATCAAACTCGCCATATTCTGTAGGAGCCGTTAGACGAACCGTTTCTTCAATTAACGTTTCTTTTTCTAAACGATATTTAATTAAATCTTCAATAGAAATAATTTTCAAATCGTGCTTGTCTGCAATTTGATACAAATCGGGTAAGCGAGCCATGCTTCCATCTTCATTCAAAATTTCAACCAATACTCCAGCAGGTTTTAAACCAGCCAATCGAGCTAAATCAACCGCAGCCTCTGTATGTCCCGCTCTACGCAAAACACCGCCATCTTTTGCAATCAACGGAAAAATGTGTCCAGGACGAGCATAATCACTAGAAACCGTCTCAGAATCTGTTAGTTTTTGAATCCCTGTTGCTCTATCATAAGCCGAAATTCCAGTAGAACAACCAAAGTTAAGCAAATCAATAGAAATTGTAAATGCGGTTTCGTGTACTGCTGTATTTTGCTGTTGCATTGGGCGAAGCTCCAGTTCATCACAACGTTTTGCTGTAAGTGGAGTACAAATCAAACCACGACCATGCGTTGCCATAAAGTTAACAATTGGTGGAGTTATCAGCTCCGCAGCGCAAATAAAATCACCTTCATTCTCTCTGTCTTCATCATCTACAACAATGATGACTTTTCCTGCCTTGATTTCTTCCAAAGCGTCTTCTATGCTGTCAAGTTTACGCTTAGGCGTCTCGTTTTGTGGGTTGCCAGATACCATTTTGAACTCCTTTTAAGTATTTAAAAAATCCATTAAATAATGCCAAATTCATCGCATTAAAATAGGTTATATATCGTATAGTAACTACATTAAAATTCATTTTTCTGAACACCCAATCTAACAAGGGTATTCCAAACAAACCAAACGTTTCAATAAGGAACAACCAAAAGTAAAATTGGTTGTCATATACAAATCCTAATATTGCCAAACAAAGATAAGAAGCTAAAATAAAGAAAGGGCCATACCACCTCAATACTTTGTGAGATAGAAAAGCAAAACTCATAGAACCAGGCGGCCAAAGCAAATGTTTGAACACGGCTAAATTAGCAAAATTCCCTGCGGAGATTCGTGTTTTACGACGGAACTCTTCCTTCATGTCATTTGGAACGGCCTCGTAACAAATTGCCTCCAAATCATTAATTGCTAGTCCTCCTTTCTCAAAAACTTTCATTGCAATATAAAAATCATCTACCAAAAAATTGGGTGGGACAGGCTCAAAAAACGTAGCTCGAATAGCATAGCAGCCGCCTAAAGGTCCCATTGTACGTCCCCATGCTCGACCTTCTAAGTTTTTGATGTACACTTCTCTTGAAATATAGTTTTTTTCAGAAGCAGCAATGCCTTCTTCGCCCAAAACTTTGGACTTAGGATTTTGAATATTAGAATCGACCAATCCAATTTTTTCGTTCTTAAAGTGCTTTACCAATTCATAGATCGTAAAGGGTTCTAACATAACATTGGCATCCGAAATAATCAGAATATGTTCTGCTGGATTGGGGCAAGTACTTTGTGCTTGATGAATAATATCATTGATAACACTTGGCTTGCCTCTACGCTCGGTAAAAGGAAAAAAATGAAAGGATGCCTTGTCTTTTGCAAACGCTTCTACCAGTTCATTGGTTCTATCCGAAGAACAATCAGAACCTATAAAAATGTTAAGTTTCTCTCTTGGGTAGTCAGCATTTAATAAGGTTTGTAATTTTTCTTCGATAACCGTTTCTTCGTTATACAAAGACATTACAAAAGAAACATAAGGAAGGGATTCATTAGGTACATAGACTTCTTGATTGTTAGCTTTTGAGGAAGCGACAACTTTAAGTAGGATTGGATATAAGACATAAGAATGAAATAAACAATACACACAAAGCCAGAAAATGATAGCACCTATTAACATACAGATCTATAATGCTTAAAAAATAAGGCGTTTGAATGTATACCGTTCAAACGCCTTATTAAAATATTAAACAGTCTCGGCGTCTAAAACACCGCAAATACGTTCAAATATTTCTTCAATAGTACCAATACCATCGATTCGCTTTGTTTTGTTCACTTTATCATAGTGATTTGCGACTGGAGAAGTTTGGCTTTTATAAATATTAATTCGATTCTGCACAATTTCAGGATTCTGGTCGTCTTTTCTTCCTTCAATTTTTCCACGGCTAGTAATCCTTGTAATAACCTCTTGATCCGCAACAATTAGCTCAACTAATAAACTTACGGCTGTTTTTTCTTCTGCAAAAAAAACATCCAAAGATGCTGCTTGGTTGACATTACGAGGAAAACCATCTAAGATATATCCTGCCGCATCTGGAGTCTTGTCCATTTCAGCTTTTAATAAGCGAAATGTGATGGAATCTGGTGCTAGTTCACCTTTGTCAATGAAACTTTGTACTTCTTGCCAAATCGGGCTATTCGTTTTTTTTTCTCTTCGAAACAAATCTCCTGTTGAGATATGCACCAAATTGTATTTTTCTACCAATTTGGCCGCTTGGGTGCCTTTTCCGCTGCCTGGAGGACCAAAAAGAATTAGATTTAACATATGTTTTATGATTTGATTGATAATTAATTGTACAACAGTTTGTGTCTTTCTGAATGAACAGCACTTACACTACTGACATATACACTTAACAACCAATACTTTAAGTTAGAATCTAGCAGATCATTCATTAACACAACAATAAGAATAAACCCTTATTGTGCTGCAAAGGTACGAATTTTATATTTTAAATGCTAGTTCTAGCCAAAAATGTCACCATCTATCTTAAGAATAAAATCAAAAATCAAAGGCTTCTTTGTTGATAATTTCAGCAATTTCTTCCGCTCGATCCAAGACCATATTGTGTGTTCCTCCTTTTATCAAGTGAGTGGCCTGCTTTTCTGAGCGCTTAAAAATGTGGTCTTTGGTTCCATTAATATGAATAAATTCGGCAGGATAATCCATATTGTCCCAGTGAACAACGGCCTCTCTTCCCCAAGCAAAATGAGATGCTGTTCGGGCATATAACATTAGTTTAAGTAATTTACTTTCTTCTTTTGTACAAATTCCTAATAGCCATGCAAACAAAGGGACAATCAAACGAATGTACCAAGTAGGTACGAAGCGATACAGAGGGATTTTACGGCCTATTTTGAACAATAAAGGAACTTCTGTCTGATGTTTAAAAGAAGAAATTAAAATCAATTTTCTATAGGGCATTCGTTTCGCCATTTCTGTTGCAATAGTGCCCCCCAAGGACATACCAATTAGCACGGGTGGTTCCTCTAAATCAGGAATTCCGTCTACCAATCGTTGCGCATACGATTCGATCGACTCCTTAACACTTAGTGGTTCTAAATGCTCTAGACAACAAACATCTTGTTCGAGCAGCAAGGGAATCAAGTTAGAAAAAATTCTAACATCATTTCCTAAACCTGGTATTAAATAAACTTTTGCCATTTATACTATTTTTACGACTTCATTACTCCGTACCAAACGAACTGCCTTCACGAGCAAAGCGAG
>CACVAQ010000032.1:0-4220 GCA_902727865.1 uncultured Aureispira sp.
TCCAAGATCGCCTGTACATCAACGACAATGGATCGTTCAAAAAAACAGCAAAACTCCCCAAAATGCACAGCAGTACCCTAGTCGTAAAAGCCGCTGATTTTGATCAAGATGGGGATTTAGATTTATTTGTTGGTGGGCGTTTGGTTCCTGGCAAGTACCCTTCGGCCCCTCGTAGTTATTTGCTTCTGAATGACAATGGGAATTATACCGATGTCACCGAAAAATATTGCAAAGAGTTGATGTACCCAGGGATGGTTACAGGAGTGGAATTTGGTGATGTAGATGGGGACGGTTTACTAGATTTAACATTGATTGGCGAATGGATGCCAATGATGGTTTTTCTAAACAAAGGAACTACCTTCGAAAAGATGCCTATACAGCAAGAAAGTGAGAGCCTTTGGTTTAGCTTGAAAGCCGTAGATGTAGATAAAGATGGCGATTTAGACTTTATAGGCGGTAACTTAGGCAAGAATTGCAAGTTCAAAGGAAGCTTGGAGAAACCCTTTAATATTTATGCCGATGACTTTGATAATAATGGGACTTGGGACATGATGATGAGTAGTTATGAAGGCGATAAAAACTACCCTACAAGAGGACGGGATTGCAGTTCTGAACAGATGCCTTTTATTACCGATAGTTTTCCGAGTTTCAAGGCTTATGCCATTGCTGAAATCACAGAGATTTGTGGTCCTAAAATCGACACGGCACTACATCTAACCGCTCGTGGCTTCTACACTTCTTTATTTATAAATGACGGCAAAGGGCTGTTCACCCTAAAAAAACTACCGAACGAAGTACAATTTTCTCCCACGAAAGACATCTTAACCGAAGATGTTAATGGCGATGGAAATATAGACTTAATTTTGGTTGGAAACATGTACGATACCGAGGTGGAAACGGTGCGTTACGACGCAGGTCGTGGAACGGTTTTATTAGGAAATGGAAAAGGAGACTTCTCCGCCATGCAACCCACCGAATCAGGCTTTTCTGCCTGGGAAAATGTAAAACAAATTCGAAAGATAAAAATTGGAAAGAAAGAGGTTTATCTCTTAGCCGTTAACAATGGAAAATTAATGGCAATTGAAAAGAAAAAGTAAGTACTAGTTGAAATTAGCGCTGAATTGCACTCAAAAAAGTAGTACTCAATGCCATCGCTTCAAGGGCTTGTTCACCTACTTTTTTTTGTAGCAATTCTAAGTTTTCTATATCTAAATCAATGGACGCTTTTGGCAAAGTCAAATAAACTTTATTTTGTCTAAAAACCAACCATTTATCCATCGTTGGCAAGGCTAAAAATTGACGTATCAATTGCGTCGTAATCAGGTAGTAACTGTGCATAAACAACGAGCTAGAAATACTGAACATTTCTTTAAAGGCTGGCAGTTCTATTTGATTGTTATAAGCGATTTGTTCCCACTTATCGTGTTGATAAGGTCTAGGAAGTAAGGCCGTGCTTTCTTCTGGATGTTGCTGCTCAAATGCAGTGGCAAAAAACCAGTACTCTTGTACTTTTTTTTCTTGTTTAATTTGAATCGTAGAGATGTCAACCCCTTTATACGTGTAATAATCTACTTGCTGAATTGCCTCTGGAGTATAGCCCCAAATGTACGGCAACATGGTTTTTGCAATATGAAACCGTCGCTGCTCCATACTGTTTAAGTCCTTATGTTCAGCTACGATTTTTTTTTTAGACCACCGACGAATTTCTCCACTCAGCACACGCATTTTTTGCTTGTATTCCTTTGTATTTTCCTCGTATTGAACCCGCAGCATGTCCACCCAATACCAGATGACAGCAACGACAACAACCGTATACACTAGCAACAAAGCATTGACATTCAAAGAGGACACAATAAGGTAGCCTATATACAAGATAAACCCTCCTACAATCGTCTTTATAGAGTTGTTTTCACTAGCTAAAATATTCCACCAACTATTTTTTTGTCTTTTTAATTCGTGGTACTCTTGCAACAACTCTTCTTTGGTTTTAACAACCTTTTTTTTACTCATTTTTTTTATTATCTACACTTAATACACTGTGTAATAAGTTATTAAATAGTGGGCAAGTATGGTATCAGACACTTTGAAAGTGTCTGATACCATACTTCAAAACGGCTACTCCCCTACCAACACATCTGCTAAATGTAAGGTCTTTAATGGAATTTTTTTCTTTTCGATATAACCTTGCAAATGCATCAAACAAGACAAATCTGTTGAAATAATGTAATCCACAGATAAATCCAACGCTTCTTCTACCTTTTTTTCAGCCATTGCAACAGAAATCGGTTCAAACTTGGTCGAAAAAGTACCACCAAACCCACAACAAACTTCAGAATTAGGGTTTTCTACCAACTCTAAGCCCTTCACTTTTGATAATAACAACCTTGGGGCTTCTTTTATTTGGCATTCTCGAAGCGCAGAACAAGCATCGTGATACATTGCTTTGCCTTCCAATTGAGCCGTCAAATTACTAAGGTCGCAATGATCCACTAGAAATTCTGAAAACTCGTAAATATGATTTTGTAAATGTGCTAAGGTCGATGCAGCAACATCTGTTCCCAACAATTTTGCATAATGATTTTTAATAAAACCAACACAAGAAGCAGATGGGCAAACAACTTGTTCTTTATTGGCAAAGTCAGCCACAAATTTTTTCGCAACATCATACGCTTCGTTCCAAAAACCTGCATTCAAAGCAGGTTGCCCACAACAAGTCTGATTCGGATTATAATCTACCGTACAACCTACTTGCTTCAGAATTGTCACCATATTAATGGCGGTCTGAGGATAAAGTTGGTCGATAAAACAAGGAACAAAAATATGTGTTTTAGTCATCAATTAATTGTACTTGAAGGGTGGAATTAAGTAAAACGTTGGAATAATCACATCAAATAAGCTTCCATCAGATTCCCGTTTCATCGTGAATGTTCCAGACATTTTCCCTAAATCTGTTTTCAATGGGCAGCCAGAGACATATTGGTGTGTATCATTTGGTCCCAAAGTAGGTTGCAAACCAATAACACCATCGCCTTGAACTTCTCTAAGAATTCCCGTCGAATCCCAAATATACCAATGTCGAGTTAACAACTGGACGGTTTCTTCTCCCATATTCTCAATCGTAACACGATAAGCATGTACATATTCTCTTGCCAATGGTTTTGAATACATTGATTGGTACATGGCTTCCACGCTAACCCGAATGTCATGTGTGATTGCAGTTTCCATGATAATTGCCTTTTTATTTTCCCAGTAATTCCGCAGATATAAGCTCCTACGCAACCATTAATACTCCCTTATAAAATGCTCAAAACTTGACGAAGCATTTATACACTTGTTTCCAAGGCCAAAAAATTCTCCACAAGCTGTTCTGCCTCTTTCAAGGCCAGCTCTAAATCACTATTGACTAAGGTAATATCAAAGTGGCGTTCATAAGTCATTTCTTCTTTTACTCTATTGATGCGTTTTCTCAAACTCGCTTCATCTTCTGTTTTTCGATTCATCAAGCGATCTTTTAATATTTCAAAAGACGGTGGCTTCACAAAAATAGACAAAGCCTGCTCTCCATATTTCTGCTTGATAGCCAAAGCCCCCTTCACATCAATATCAAACAAAACGTGCTTTCCTGATTCCCACAAACGGTTGATTTCGCTACGCAACGTGCCATAGTATTGGTTTTCGTACACCTCTTCGTACTCCACAAAATCCCCTACATCAACCTTTCGTTTAAACTCAGCAGGACTTAAGAAATAATAATCCATTCCACTCACCTCCCCATATCTTGGAGTTCTAGTGCATGCTGAAATAGAAAAAGAAGTGTCTTTACGAATTTTTAATAAATGACGGACTATTGTTGTTTTTCCTGCTCCAGATGGAGCGGTAAAAATGATCAATTTCTTATTATCCATGAATGTGTAATTAACGATTAAGAAGAAGGCAAAAAAAAAATGGTTCACTTTATTCAGTATAATACTCCGTTGATTTTTTAGTTTTTCTATAAAAAACATAAAAAAACATCTTGCATTAGTTTGATTATCAGCTTTTTAACACTTTGATAATTAAAAACTCATCTTACTGATAATCAAACTAATACGATTTTTCAACGGAGTAATGTCAGTACACTCATTGATTAAAGTAAAAAACAAAGGTAAGGTTTTTTGGTTCGAGTATTTAATAGTTTTCTATAATTTTAATTATTCCTTGTATCAAGACATTCTAACACG
>CACVAQ010000032.1:4320-6846 GCA_902727865.1 uncultured Aureispira sp.
TTTTCAACGGAGTAATGTCAGTACACTCATTGATTAAAGTAAAAAACAAAGGTAAGGTTTTTTGGTTCGAGTATTTAATAGTTTTCTATAATTTTAATTATTCCTTGTATCAAGACATTCTAACACGTCAATTAATACAAGGTTTATTTATTTTAAATTTCCTACTAAAAATCACTTGTCAAAAATACACCTAACTGATTATCAAACAGGTAAAACCTTAACAACAAAAGCTTTCAGCAGAGAACAAGCCATCTAAGACCAGCGCTGTTTTTATCTTGATTATCAAAAAACTAAAAACGCCACAACCTCGCAACAACAGCCATGCGAAGTAGCCTCTCTAGTATACTTCTAAAAAAACAAGGCCGTATTCCCTTAAATCAAAAACAAATATGGTATTTTGCAAACCACCTTAATAGAGATTATCACGAACCAACATCAATTGCATGGCAAAGAAGAAGCATCGTAAAGAGAATAATAAAAAAAACGCACCCACGAAATCTGCTGCAACAAAAGAAGCAAAAAAAGTCCAGAAGACAGCTCCTTCTAATGGAAAGGAAACGCCCAAACAGCCGAGCAAATTTACTTGGGATAGGCTACTTATTGGTGGTTTAATCTTTTTTGTGTTAATCGTTCGCTTCAAACTCTTAAGCGTTCCTTTTGAACGAGACGAGGGAGGCTTTGCCTATATTGCCTATCAAATGTTGGAGGGAAAAAGTCTTTATTTAGACCTGTATGAAATCAAACCTCCTTTACTCTATATTATATACGCCTTCTTCATTAGCCTATTTGGACATTCCATAGAAGGCGTCCATTTTGGTTTATTGTTGTTTGATGTTGCTTATATTCTTACGCTATTTGCCTTTGCCAAATACTTTTTTGATAAAACAATTGCCGTTGTAGCTGCTTTTGCCTTTGCTATTCTGAGTTTAAGCCCTAATTTATTAGGTTTTGCAGCCCATGCCACGCATTTTGCCATCTTACCAGGTTTAATTGGTTTATTTTTATTAATAAAAGCCATTGACACCCAAAATAGACGCTTATTTCTCTTTGCAGGTTTAGCTTGTGGTTTAGCCTTTTTGGTCAAACAACAAGCCGTACACTTCATGCTTTTTGCAGGCTTTTATGTCATTTTTGAATTTTTCAGACAAAAGTCAATCAATTGGAAAGAGTGGTTTATTAGCGAAGTACTCCTAGTCATTGGTTCTGTGACTCCTTACCTATTGGTGGTCTTGTATATGCTCGCTCGTGGGCATTTTGATGCGTTTTGGTTCTACACGGTTACTTGGCCAACAGAATTTGCGACCTCAGCACAGACGGGTGCCAATTATGAGATTTTTAAACTGCAAATCAACCAAGTTATTCCAGATCAAGAATGGCTTTGGTATTTAGGTTTAGGTGGTGCTATTTCTATGTTTTTGGTTAAGGTTGAGAACAAATGGCGTGTATTCATCTTGTTGTTTACCCTTTTCATGGCATTTGCTGTAGCAACAGGTTTTCATTTTTATGCCCATTATTTTGTCGTCTTCATTCCTGCCCTAGCCTTATTAAATGGGCTATTTGTAAGAAATATAGGGATTTTAATTAATGACATCTTGAAGGTCAAATGGGGGCTTGTTGTTCCATTGCTCTTCTTTGTTTTTGCTTGGACACAAATTATACGAGTCGATTCTACCTATTTCTTTGAATCTGACGAAGACAAAATTCTGAGAAATGCTTATGGCACCAATCCCTTTCCAGAATCAAAAGTTATTGGTGATTACTTAGAAAAGGTTTCCAATCCAGAAGACGACATAGTGATTGCTTGTTCAGAACCACAAATTGGATTTTATGCCAAACGCAAAAGCGTGTCAGGGCAAGCTTTTTGTTATCCTTTAGTTGATAATGGAGCTTACATGACCCAACTCCAAGATGAATTTATCAAAGATATTGAGACGAAAAAACCTCGTTTTTCAGTATATACTTGGATAGGCACCTCTTGGCTGAATAGAGATCCGTCTGCCCGCATTTTCAAATTTATAGAAGAAAATCATCAAAAATATTATACGCTAATTGGAGTGGCTGAATCTATTCCTAAAAGGTATGTCCAAAATGGCCCTATTGTCTATGAAACCGTTTATCAATGGAATCAAGAGGCCGTTCTTTATTACAATCAACGAATGGAGCAGTGGCAAAAACAGAATGTAGCGTTGCAAAAACAGGGAAAACCAGGCAATCAGCGACCACCAATAATTACCATTTGGGAACGCAAGCCTGATGTTCCTAAGAGTTAATATTCCATTGACAAAGGATGAACTTAAATCATAACAGAGCATAATTCTTGTTAATCCTTTGTAAAAATAAAGTCGTTTTAAAGCATTAGTCTATTTTCTTCCTTATCTTAAAGATTACTTAGCTTTGGCAAACTAAAAGCACAACGCTCAAAAGCGTAGCCAACAACAAAGCTAAACCATACTAAATTGATTACCAGCTAAATATTAAAACATTTAGTGCGTAAATCTAGAAAAACATTTCGTTCTATATTTATAA
>CACVAQ010000032.1:6946-9940 GCA_902727865.1 uncultured Aureispira sp.
TAATTCCCTTGGCAAACACACATCCAACATGGAAAAAAGAAAGATTGATATTCCCCAGCGCCTAACACAAAATATGTTAACGCCACAAGAAGAATGTCTAGAAATTCCACAAAAAAAAGCAAAACTATTCATTGGAATACCGAAAGAAAGTTCCTTTCAAGAAAACAGGGTTGCACTATCTCCCGCTGCGGTCAAAACATTGATCAATGCAGGGCATAAAGTGGTCGTGGAAGAAGATGCAGGTTCAGAGTCTGGCTTTTTAGATTTTGAATATTCAGAAGCAGGGGCAGAAATTGCCTACAGCTCTGAGCAAGTATTTCAGGCACACGTTATCATAAAAGTTGCCCCGCTTTCTTTGGAAGAAATTGACCTTTGTCATCCTGGGCAAATCATCATCTCTCCAATTCATTTGCCTTCTTTGACGGAAGAATACATCTACCGCCTCAAAAAAAAGCGGGTCACTGCTTTGGCAATGGAGTATATGAAAGACCAATCTGGCATTTTTCCTTTTGTCCGAATTATGTCCGAAATGGCTGGAATTAGTGCCATGCAAACCGCTGCCGAACTGCTGTCTAAAAGTAGTAATGGTTTAGGTATTTTATTAGGCGGTATTCCTGGTGTTCCACCTACGAAGGTAGTCATTCTAGGCGCTGGCGTAGTTGCTGAAGTGGCAACAAGGGTCGCTTTAGGCTATGGTGCCGAGGTTCGGGTGTTTGATAATAACATTCGAAAGCTAATGCGTTTGCAAGCCAATTTGGGGCAAAAAATATATACGGGCACGTTCAATTCTCCCGAATTAGAAGTCGAATTGACGGATGCAGAAGTTGTCATTGGAGCCATTCACTCAGAAACAGGTCGAACGCCAGTGATTGTAAGTGACTCTATGGTCAAAAATATGAAGTCTGGCGCTGTTATCATTGATGTAAGTATTGACCAAGGAGGCTGCTTTGCAACCTCTCGAATGACGACGCACGACAAACCGACTTTCTTAGAATACGATGTCATTCATTATTGTGTGCCTAATATTGTCGCTAGAATCCCTCAGACCAGTTCCAAGGCAATCAGTAACATCTTAATTCCCTTCTTCTTAAGTGCTGGCGGCACACAAGGTATTGAAGCTTTGTTGCATTCCTCTCCAGGTTTTAGAAACGGGGTTTATATGTACAAAGGCTGCTTGACCAACAAGTATTTAAGTGACTATTTTAATGTCAAATATACGGACCTAAATCTACTATTAGCTTCAAATTTATAAGCAATCGGCCTTATTTATTTAGCAAAAAACGAATTCGTTTTTTTGTTTCACAATCAAAAAAGCACCAAGCTATTCATCATTATCACGACCAGAAACCATGCAACTTAGAGCAGAAAAATTAATGAAAAAATACGGCAGCCGAATGGTTGTCAAAGGCGTTTCGCTACAGGTAGAGCAAGGTGAAATCATTGGCTTGTTAGGTCCTAATGG
Source organism: uncultured Aureispira sp. (assembly GCA_902727865.1). Classification (GTDB taxonomy): domain Bacteria; phylum Bacteroidota; class Bacteroidia; order Chitinophagales; family Saprospiraceae; genus Aureispira. Next base: position 8,409 of record CACVAQ010000032.1, read on the forward strand.
CGCTGGTAAAACGACTAGTTTTTACATGACGGTAGGGTTTGTTCAACCCTTGCAAGGCAAGGTGTTCTTAGACGATTTAGACATCACTAAATTACCCATGTACAAAAGGGCTAAATTGGGTATTGGGTATTTGCCACAAGAGTCTTCTATTTTTAGAAAGTTAAGTGTTGAGGATAATATTTCTGCGGTCTTAGAAATGACACAATTATCAAAAAAAGAGCAAAAAAATAAGCTAGAAGAACTGATTGACGAGTTCAGATTGCACAAAGTCCGTAAAAGCAACGGGGATACGCTGTCTGGTGGAGAACGCCGACGCACAGAAATTGCACGCTCTTTAGCCGTTAATCCTAAGTTCATTTTGTTGGATGAACCCTTCGCAGGAATTGATCCTATTGCCGTGGAAGACATCCAGTCTATTGTTTTTAAATTAAAACAAAAAAACATTGGCATCTTAATTACCGATCACAGTGTAGAACAAACCTTATCCATTACCGACCGATCTTACATCATGGTCGATGGAAGTATTTTTAGAGAAGGCACTTCGGAGCAATTGGCTAGTGACGAAAAAGTACGAGAAGTCTATCTAGGGCAAAGTTTTACACTCAAACGAAAATTTGAATTGCCGCAGCGAAATCAAGGAGACCTATAAGGGCAAAACCTACTTTGGCTCTGAAACCAAATAAAATTCGTGGCTAAAACTTGCTTTATAATACAAGCAATCTTTGGTGGCGCCTTCTGTTAATTTTTTGGGTTGAACAAGCTCTTGTGGAGGACTAGAAGGAGGAATCGTTTGTCTACCTTGGCGACCTATAGACTGAAAAGAGCCTGTACCGACACTTAATTTTCCTTTTTCAGAAGGCGCATCCAAGGCATCTATATAGACCTTTAATTTCATTCGCTCATTCCATTCGATTGCTGCCATTGGCATCAACTCTTTTAATGGAATAGCTATTTCGTAGACGGCTTTTTCTTCGTTATACCCCAATCGGACACGAATAAGGTTATGTCTTGTATCGTCTAATGTTAAAGCAATTCTTTGCTCGTGTTTCAATCCTTGTATCGTGTAAGTATTCGACTCCAACCTATAATCATCCAACCAGTTTTCGAACGTTGGTCCTTCCTTCTCTTTATTCTCTACATAATCATGTTTGGGCTCTAATTCTATAAACATTGGATCAAAGGCAACCGTCACATTAAAACGCCTCTTTCGTTCCTTAGAACTCAATTGAAAATACCAACTCGCTCGCAACATCTTCACCACATAAAGTGGTTCTTTTGTTTCAAAAGAAAGGTACAAATAGCTTGAATCATTGGCAATCGAAAAAGAGACTCCAGCAGAAGTATTGTGCAACCTAAAAGGATGCTGCCACTCTGTATTAGAGCCATCGACAATCACTTCATCTTGCCATAGCGTCGGAGAACGATAGTCTTGTCCTTGACTACTGATTGCTATTATAATAAAAATTAATATGGAAAATAATTGCTTCATAAATACTTATTCCCTTTGCCCAGGAGCGTTTCACTTATTGTTC
>CACVAQ010000033.1 GCA_902727865.1 uncultured Aureispira sp.
ACTAAAGAACAGTAAAAAAATAAGAGGACCATTCCTCCGTTCAGCAATCTCCAAAATTATTTGACGAACACTAAAATAATTAAAATTAGTTGCGTTCCTTCTAGCTAGTTTGCTTATATTTCATTCTGTTTGCGTATTTAGTCTACCAAAAATAGTGCTAAAGAACCTAAACTAAGGATACATCTTGTAGAAATTCTGTATATTTAGGTCTTATAAAATTACTAAAATAAAGGTTAAAATGATGACTAATAGGAAGCATTCTGTTCAATATTTTTTCAAAATGCTCTTTGGAGCTTTGTTTGTAGGTTCTTTATCTGGCTGTGGTCCAAGCAGTCCGCCCCCAACAACGCCCAGCAATTATGCCTTTTCTAAGATTAATTGTTACGTTCGTTACTTGGCTCAAACTAGAGAATTACAAGCAGACATGACCTTTAGAACCGATTCTACAAAAGCAATTGAAGGGCAAGTGTTCTTAAATGAGTTGCCAATGATTTTCAGAAAACGGCCTGAAGTTGGCTTGCAATATAGTTTGAGTAAAAGTTCTACTAAGTTTGAGCAAAAATATACTTTTGGGTATACCGAAAAAGATGGCCGTAACGCAACCTTAGAGATTGAGATCAATGCATTTGACAGCCTAAAAATTGCTTCTGATGGTCTTAGTAAATCTAGTGGTGGTTTATTAACTTGGCAAGGACCTGCATTAGGTTCTGAAGATGGTTTAGTCCTTATTTTTTCAGATGCAAAAGGAAATACCTTTTCGATCAACCATAGTGGCATTAGCAAGGGCAATAAATTTCAAATTATTCCAGAACATGCCAACCGCTTAGAAGTCGGCACCGCAACGGTTCTTGCTACACGCAAAAAAACAATTATAAAAAAAGAAAATGAGGTTACTAAAATGCTCACGCTTGAGTATTATTTCGCCCCTATTAAATTTGAAGTAAAAGAATAATTATGTTAATTATAGATAGTAAAGTCATTTCTCCCGAGCTTTTTAAAGAAGAATTTGTTTGTAATTTGAATGCCTGTAAAGGGGCTTGTTGCTGGGAAGGTGATTCTGGCGCGCCACTAGAAACAGAAGAGTTAGATGTTCTAGAAAATATTTATGAAAAGGTCAAACCCTTTCTCAGACCCGAAGGAATTGCAGCGATTGAAAAACAAGGTGTTGCTGTTTATGTTCCTCAAGAACATGGATTTGGAACGACTCTAATTGATGATGCCGCTTGTGCTTACATGACTTACGAAGCCAATGGAACGGCAAAGTGTGGCATCGAAAAAGCGCATGAAGCAGGTGTGATAGATTATCCAAAACCGATTTCTTGTCACCTTTATCCGATTCGAGTGGAGTCCTTAGATAACTCTAGTTTCGAAAAATTAGAGTATGACCGCTGGGATATTTGCTCTGCGGCTTGTGAGAATGGGGCAAAGTTGAATGTCCCTGTTTATAAGTTTGTAAAAGGACCACTTATTCGTAAATACGGTGCTGATTTTTATGAGCAATTAGAGCACATGGCCAAACATTTAGAAGATTCAGAAACCCCCGATTTCTAAACACAAAAAACAACTAAGGAATAATCAATAAAACAATCGCATTCAGCTCGTTTATCCTTGTTTTTTATAAGACCAAAAAGAAGGCCTAGCTCTACCTATTTCCTGTTCTCTCGACGAACTCGGCGGAGCTATGACGAGTATTTTCAACATCCCTAAGCTAAATTCCCACGCGTATGCTCCTAAGCACTGCACTTTCTAAAAAAAATAAGGCTACTGTAAAGTATATTTCGGTATACGGCTATTCTGGCATCAGTAATCATCAATTATCAGCAGAAGTGTATGCTTTTACGGCCTTGGAGAAATTGCATCTTTTGGGTGAATTTACTGTTTTAAGTCCCCAAATTGCCAATTTAAAAAACTTACAGCATCTATCTATCAGCTCTAGTATTTTAAAAGAACTTCCTGAAGAAATTGGGCTGCTCGAAAATTTAGTCTATTTATCCATTAGTGGTCAGCAGCTAACCCAACTGCCTAAAAGTATCGCTAAATTAAAAAACCTAAAAAGTTTACACCTCTCCTCGCTGCCTAAAGTCACGGTTCTTCCGACGACTCTAAGTCAATTGCCTAATTTAGAATCTATTTCTATTCGTTGTGGAAACATGACTGATTTAAGGGCTTTTAATACTGGTTTTGAGGCCTTAAAGAATTTGCTCATCTTTAGAAGTTCCCTAGACGATTCATCGGCTTTGCCCATTTTTAAGCTTAAAAACTTAGTTGAGCTCAGTATTATCAAAAGTCAGTTGACGGTAATACCTTCCGATATTCTACATTTAAAAAATCTAGTTTCGCTGGTTCTCAAAGAAAATAAACTAACAGAAATTCCTACGTTTATTCGGCAATTACCTGTTTTAACAACATTCGACTTTGAAGCCAATCTAATTACTGTATTTCCTACGTTCCTATCAAAGGTACCTTTTTTTCAACGTATTGGATGGAAAGACAATCTATTTGGGAAGTACGACAAGGGCTTACTACAATTCCCTATAGAAGTAACCAACTCTTATGAAAAGGCCGTAGACGCTAGAAAATATCATTCCTTTATGGAACAAGTTCAGAAGCAAAGATTTAGCGACACAGCTTTAGATCTTTTCTTCAAAATCCAGTCCAATCAACCCTTAGAAAAAGGGCGGTTCAAGCGGGCTGATTTTATTGAAATTCTTTCTTTTGAAAACAAAAACTTTAGAACAACCGTTATCAATCAGCTGTTAGAGTACGAAAAAGAGGTCTTTGAATCAAAGGCTTTAAATTCAGATTCGGCTCTATTTGTCCTAGGAAAAACGACCCTAACAAAGCGTGAAATACGTGCTATTTTAAAAGAAAACCAAATTGCTTACCATACAAAGATTCATCCAAATACAACACACTTATTGGTTGGAAGTACTGGCCCTAAAGATTACAAACTCTTGGCGAATACAGCTTATACTTTAGTTCGTCAGCAGGGTTTTCAGCATTATATGAATGCGATTACCAAACCTTATTTATTGGAGGAAGAGAACAAAGATAATTTAGCGCAAATCTCTAGTTTACTATTGAGTACAAATTCAGAAAATCAAAGCCTGGGTCTTGAGTTATTAAAAGGAGGAGGAACGCCAAAGGAGTTGTTAACAGAATTGTTTATCATTTTTAAATTCTCAGAAGATAAAAAAGTCGCTGACAGAGCAAAAAAATTATTACTTGCCAATGCTCCGACCGAAATTTTAGAAAAATTAAAACTTAGAATCAATCTAAGAATTACCAAAGAAGCCTACAATACGGGCGATAAGTTAGAACAACTAACGGAAGGTACATCGCTTGAAGTTTGGAAAATAGCGCAGTATGCTTATCATTATAAGCCTCATATATGGGTACCAACGATTCCTTTGGGTTTAAAAAATGCACCAAAAGCCATTGCGATGCCCTTCTTACTCAATGCGGTAAAGCAACAAGTCGAGAGAGACATCTATACGGTTGAACCAAACTTGTTGCCTTATATTAAGTTGCTCTATCAGAGTTGCTCGTTCTTAAAAGAACTTAAATTTAATCGTGCTGCGGAAAACATTGATGGAATTTCTGCTTTAAGTGCCTTGAAACGCTTAAATTTCTATTTCATTGAGAACGCCGTTTTTCCAACTGATTTGTACTTAGTTCCCAATTTGGAAGCCGTTGAATTTATAGGAACAGGTACAAACGATTGGGCGCTTGTTTTGAATCAACTTGCTCAAATTTCGTCCTTAAAAAAGATCTCTTTTTGGTCGAGTATGAGAGCAGGTTTACACCCTGACCTTTCCAAATTAAGGTCCTTAGAGCATTTTTCTTGCTTTAATATTCTGTTACAAAAAGAATCCGTAGAAATCTTTGCTGGTTTACCGCATTTAAAGACATTAGACTTAAGTAATACGTCTACGAATTTAGACGAGCGGTATTTATCGCTAAAAAAACTTGAGAAATTGTGCTTTCACAATGCCATGCATTATACGGTCACACCACGAATTTCAGAGCTCACAGCACTCAAAACCTTAATCCTAAAAGGAGGGCCTCATTTACCCAATAACATCCCTCCGATGCCTTTATTAGAAGAACTGTATATCAAAACAGATTATGCAGCGCCTCTGCTCCAATTCGAACAAATCAAAAACTTAACGAATTTAAAGCGCTTAACCATTCTCGGAAATGTAGAAAACCTCCGAACGATGCTGCCTCATTTTTCAAAGCTAGAGTATCTTGAGTTGTATTATAATAAGATTGAATTAACGGATCTGATTGAAGCCTTAAAACAATTGCCACGCTTAAAAACATTTCATCGGTATTTGTCTACACAGGACCTGAACACGTTAAAAAATGCCTTACCAGATTTAGAAGTTAAAGTTTCTTAGAAAATTTGATCCGCTGGCTAAAAAAAAGAGGCGACCCTTTCTAGGGTCGCCTCTTTTTTAATTTGCCTCTTTGAACTCCTTCGGAACGTCAAAGAACAATAAACTTTTACTAAAAAACCTTAGTTCAAACGAATTTCATCATCGTTGTCATCAAAGAAACAATATTTCATCATGTGATATTTAGAATCTGTCGTCACACGAATCCATCGACCATATTCTTTTCTCCATTGCATTAAAAGACTCCAAAAACCTTTTCGTAAATAAGCATTTACAAATGGATGTACATGAATAGTTAAGTTCTTAGGACTTTGAGACTTGATAATAAACTCTAAATCTCTTTTGATATCATCCAATAACAGGATAGAAGGATTAATTTTGCCTGTACCATTACAAACTGGACACTGTTCAGCCGTAGAAATTGTTACCGCAGGACGTACCCGTTCTCTTGTAATTTGCATCAAGCCAAACTTACTCAAAGGCAAGATCGTGTGCTTGGCATTATCTTCTGCCATAAATTGCTTCATAGACTGAAACAATTTCACTTTATTTTCATTCTTACGAACATCAATAAAGTCAATAATGATAATCCCTCCAATATCTCTCAACCGCAATTGTCGAGCGATTTCTGCCGCAGATTCCATGTTTACCCGCAAGGCATTTTGTTCCTGATCATTACCGACCATTTTGTGCCCACTGTTCACATCGACGACGTGCATTGCTTCCGTGCTCTCAATTACCAAATAAGCTCCAGAAGCCATCGTGGCTGTCTTTCCAAAAGAGGACTTGATCTGTTTTGTAATTCCAAACTGGTCAAAAATAGGTTTTGAGCCAGAATAAAACTTAACAATATCTACTCTTTTGGGGGCTACTTTTTTGATTTCGCTAATAACCTCTTCCTGTACTTTTTTATCGTTGACAATAACTCTAGCGAAAGATTCATTCCAGAAGTCACGAATTAAACTTTTCGTTTTATTCAGCTCACTCAAACATTTGATTGGTGCAGCCGATTCGTGCAACTCCTTATAGATTTTTTCCCACTTATTGACCAACTCGGTAATATCCTCGTGCAACTCTGCAACTCGCTTGCCTTCGGCAGCTGTACGGACAATAAAACCAAAGTTTTTAGGTCGAATACTTTCCATCAAACGTCTTAGACGTTCTCGTTCATCGTCGCTCGTTACTTTTTTAGAAACCGCAATGACGTTTGTAAAAGGAGTTAAGACAACATATCGACCAGCAATCGTAATTTCACAGCACAAACGAGGTCCTTTTGTTGAAATGGGTTCTTTGAGTACTTGTACCAAGATATTTTGTCCTTTGGTCAACACTTGGTTGATTTTTCCCTTTTTCAAAATATCTGATTCAATCTTGAATCCTTTTAACAAATGTGTTGGTAAACTTCCTTCAATTGCCCCATTGGTAAAATTAACCAAGGATTTTAATTTGGGGCCTAAATCTGTATAATGCAAAAAGGCATCCTTTTTAGAATGACCAATATTAACAAAAGCAGCATTTAAACCTGGCAAAAGTTTAGTAACTCGCCCTAAATAGATATCGCCAACAATTAAATTGTTCTTTAGGGATTGGTTATGTAACTCGACCAATTTTTTATTTTCAATTAATGCTAATTGAATCTCTTTTTGGTTAGAGTTTATGATTAATTCTTTTTCCAAAGCTTTATTATTCTTTTTCGTAAGAATACCTTGCACCAATTAGAATTTGAATGCTAAAACAAGAACGACATGATTTTTTATAAATCACTTCTTGTATTTATCAGAGCATTATATCTGAACGGCAGATACTCTCTAGTGTTGCGTTTCTATAAAACCCTACACTTTTGATATTTTAATATTTTTTACAACTTACTAGGGTGGTAACTTCCTGATTACTAAGAAACAAACCTAAATGTTTATTTCTTAAATGCAAAGAAAAGCTATTATTTAAGTATGTCTGTTTAGATGCGTTCCATCAATATACACATCCTAATCAAAGATGTAGCTAAAAATTGGAAACTTGATTGATGTATTTTTTTTGTACAAAAAATCAAATTGCATCATTCTCATCTTGTTCTAAAGTATTTTGTAAAGATAAAAGCAATACTTTTTAAATTACTTACGACACAGAATTTATTCAAATTAGGGCATTTTATGACAAATTAGCACTAAGAAGCAGTGCTTTTTACCCAAAGAAATTCCATTCACCTAATGTACGTAAAAGGCGTTCGATAATTATAAGACAAGATGAACATGCAGAACATGTTCGAATCAATAGTTTTATAGACTGCTCAAAACTATCAATCAAAAAGAGAATAGGAGAGAATAATAGAAGTGAATTAGTATGAACTAATCCGTATATTTTCTGAGTTTTTAAACAATCAATTTTTTGAAAGTTAAAAAAGGAAACCGAAATACATTGTAGCAGACTATCCTAATAGAATAAATAGTAGCGAATAGATGTATTGTAGTTCCTTTTGCTCATAGGCTTATACAAACACAGGGCAAGTAAAAATACCTTGCCCCTGTGAATATATAGTGCTCACTTAGAAGAAATTACTATTTCTTCTTGTGACGATTTTTACGCAATCTTTTTTTTCGTTTATGAGTTGCTATTTTATGTCTTTTACGTTTTTTTCCACAAGGCATATCTTGATATTTTACGTTTGTTATGAATTGTTGTTTATATAATTTTGTTTTGCTCGAACCATTTGTTCCTGCATAGAAGGCTTGGAAGCACTTAGACGAATTGTATTATCGTAATGGAACAAAACTTTTTCTTTATTTTTTTCTGCTTTATAGCAGTCGATCAAAAAGTAACTAACTTCTAGCAAGATTTCATCTGAAACAGGTTTTTTCTCTGCTATAGCCAATACTTTTTCTAATCGTGGCTTTGCTTTTGCCAAATCGCCAGAACGAGTCGCTGATAACCGAGCCAAAGTCATGTTAACCATCACATTGTCTGGGTACTTCTTGTCCAAATCTTGAAGCATTCGCACTCCTTTCATTGGCATCACAGTTGCATCAACGGCACTTAATTCTAGATATATCAAACCTTTATTCAAGGCATGTTGTAAGGTATCAGGTTGTAATACTTGCGCTTTTTCTAAGGCACTAATTGCCTGACGAGCAGCAAGAATTTTTTCATCATTCTTGGAACTAGATTTAAAACCCATGCCGTACGTTGTACCAGCTATTCCCCAAGCTTCTCCACTGTCCAATAATTCTGCCACTTTACGTGCATAATACCCACTGACAATATAATTGCCATACTCAAACCAAGTTCTTGATATAAGTTTCAAAACCTCTGCCTCTTTAGTCGTTGTTGTAGCTTGCGCTTTTTCCTTATCCAAATCTGCCAACCAAACGGTTTGCGCAGAATCCAACAAGTTTCTAGCCTCTGCTAGTACAATTTCTTCTGTTAATAACTCTTTAGGTTCTTCGGCCGATGTTTCGCCTTTTTTTGTTGCAGGAACAGTATATCCCATATGTCCCAAAACAACTAGGCTCAACAATAACACTAAAGAACCAGAGAGAACACCAAGTTGTAATTTAGATAAGTTCATAAAGTATTTCTAACAAAGACAGAGATTCTGAAATGTTGTTATAAAAGAACGGCTAATTACTCAGCTGTTTCTTCTACCGCAACTTGGTCTTTTACCATGTTAACAAACGCTTTAGCAGGTTTGAAAGCAGGAATGTAATGTGCTGGAATCACAATCGCTTTATTTTGTTTAATATTACGACCAATCTTTTTTGCACGTTTCTTAGCTATGAAGCTACCAAATCCACGAATGTAAACATTTTCCTTGTTTGCTAAGCTATCTTTAACTTCAGAAAAGAAGTTTTCTAGGGTCATCAATACGTCAACCTTAGGTACGCCTGTTTTTTCAGCAATTCGAGAAACCAAATCAGCTTTTCTCATTTGTATATTATTTCGTTTTAAAGTGTAAATAAACTAATTATGCTCTTATTCATAAAGTGAGGCAAAGGTCTCACTTTTTTTCTTAAAAGAGAAATTGAGTATGTTTTTTTTATACATTTTTTGAAAAAAATAACATATAACAACCTATTAATGAGCTTTAAAGTTTTATTTCAACAAAAAAGTAATTATAAAAAAAAGTAGCGCCCCAAAAAAGTAGCCTGCCACTACATCTATAAAGAAGTGTTTTTTCAGAAAAACACGGGAATACCCTACCACAAAGATGACGATTAAAAACACAGGCACAATAAATAAATTCCCTGACAGATATTGAATATAAGCCAGTGATAAATAGACAAATGCAATCCTAGAAGAGTGGATACTAGGGAAGCTTCCTGCATCTATTTTTTCAAACCCATTTTTAAATTGTTGACCATTTGGCCTTGGTTTGTGCCAAAAATATTTAATCGCAGAACAAACGATTTCATTTAAGAAAAAGCCCGCCAATAAAATCAAAAAATAGGTTTGAAACTTAGGGTGACTAGACAAGGTTGCCAATGCAACCAACAACAACAAAAAGGGATTCCCTATTGCTGTAAAATCGCGAATGTACTCCGCATATTTAGTCTTTTTTAAAGACTGCTGTTCTATTCCCTTATCTTCCATGTATAATTTTTCATCGTTCCTTTGTACCTTTTTATTTATAAAGCGCCACAAAGTATTATTTCACAAAACCCCTTTCCACTACAAAGCCCTTAACTCTATGCAACCACCAAGGTTCATAAAGCAGCTTATAGAACTAAATTGGAGGATTTTTACTCGTACGTTGTAACTTCTTTGACTGCTTTCCAGTTTTTTATAAAGAAACGCAATCCAGAACCGACTGTCAACGCTAAGGAGGCTAAAATCATTAGGTGCATTAACCACCACATAACGAATAAAACCATAGGCGTTCCAACAGGGTCTGACTCAGGGTAAAGGCTAAGCATCAGATAAAAATACGCAAAGGGTAATGTAACCATTTGCATAACTGTTTTAGCTTTTCCTGACCAAGATGCAGCCACTACAATCGGTTTTTTTCTAAGCAAAAATATAAGTCGATAAATCGTAATAACGACCTCTCTCAAAAAGATTGGCACAATCCACCAAATCGAATACATGTTATCAAAAAAAACATCTGATATAGCAACAAAACTCCCCAACACGATCACTTTATCCGCTATCGGGTCCAGAATTTTACCGAGCTGCGTAATTAAATTGTAGCGTCTAGCATACCAGCCATCTAACCAATCTGTAAAGGCTGCTATTGCAAACAAAATTGCAGCCCACACACGAATATTAAAATCCCCGCTTATCATCATATAAGGAACGATAAAACCCAATATAATTCGTAGTACAGTTAGTGAATTTGGTACATTCATAAGATATAAGTTCTTTTTTAGTAAAAGCCCCATTTGCATAATGGTTCTTTATCCCTAAACAGGTTAAATTTTCCAATAAATAGATTGGAAGCATTCACTGTTTCCTCTTATAAAACACAAAATTAATCAATTCTACTAGAAGCACCTTATTTTTTCTTAAAAATACACCTTATTTTTTTCATTAAAAAAACTAAG
>CACVAQ010000034.1:0-5207 GCA_902727865.1 uncultured Aureispira sp.
GCGGCTTCGAAAGGCTTATTTGTTGGCGATTCTTACCTAAGGAACAGTAAAAAAATAAGATGAACATTCCTAAGGAATCAACCAAGCTAATCTTGTCCGTTGGTAAGGCAGCTAATTATATTTTATAATAATATATATATCCTTGCGAGTACTTTTTGGCAAGCAGATAGAAAACAACACACTTAACTAATAATCAACTACTTATAAATTAAACTACACAAAACCTATCTTTCTTGGACGGCATTTAAAAAAAATGATGGTTGATTTCAAGTAAAAATTTGCAAAAAAATTCAAAAAATTCAAAAAATGAATCTACATTTACATAGTATTAATACATAAAAAGATCTTTTTTAATACATTTTGCTCAAGAAAGCTTTTTTGTTTAAAACAAAAAAGCGACCCACGGATGAACTTAGAAATAGAAAACTTGTAGGCTAATTCCCCCCAGTTCTACTTAAACAAAAAAAAACTATTTCTATTACCCTTGCAAAAGGCAATGGTAAACCCTTGTAATGCACTCCTTAAATTTAATACTCCCCATTAAATTTAACAGACAGATCATAATGACAAGAGAAAAGCTTGTATAGCTTTTGTCCTTCTTTATAGTCATTGCATTCAATATTGGATCAATCCAATACTTCCAAAATTGAAACTATTAATAAATAGTTTCTAAAAAAAGAATAGTATGAGCGCTAGAACTAGAACAAGAACAAGAAACAAAAAGGAAAAAAAAGAAGTAATAGAAATTACAAAAAAAGTAAAAAAACTAGCAGACAAAGCAAAGAAAAAGGCAAGACAAGTAAAAATACTAGCCAATAAAGCAAAAAGACAAGCCGATAGAGTTGCAAGAAAAATGTAACTCCACCAAAAATCTAAATGGAAAATTACGAAGAAATAAAAGCACTTAAAAAAAGTGCTTTTATTTAAAAACACGCAATATGCCCTGCTTGTTTTAGGGCATTTCTATGTCCGTTGGTAAAGCTTAGGACTGTTCAAAGAATAGGATTTTTTTGCCTAAAAAGGGGTACAAAGACAGCTCATTTTTTAGAGTATTCAGCATGTTTATTAGAATCTAAAATGGGCAAAGAATGTTAAATTGAGTGGCATTGCTTGTCTATACTGTTCTTCTTCTTTTGGAAAATTTGCGAGGTTGTTGTATTGAATATTGTATGTATTCAGAACGTTTAAGATAGAGAAACCAAAGTCTATGCTTATTTCTGTTGCCTTGAAACGATACAAACCTCCAATATCCAATCGACTATAAGGTCTTATATTTTCCGCAGAAATCAAATTTTGAATATTAGGAAAGCCACTTCCGTAGACATAGTTTGTCGATAAGAAAAACTGTTTCCAATTAAACATACCCGCTACTTTAAATTCGTGGCGTTGGTCTTGTGGCGCTCTTGTTCTTGGTTTACTTTTATTAAATTGCACTTCAGATTTACTCAGCGTGTATGCCATCCAGATCTGTTGATTTTTGTAATGGGCGCCTAACTTTACATCTAAACCATAATTGTAGCTTTTGCCAGAGGACGTTTCGATCATTTGGTCGTTGCTATCACTCCAATATTGAAGGGTATTTTTTGTTCGTTTATAATAAGCTTCTGCTCGACAATTCCAATATCTATAGCGTCCAGAAACGCCTAAAACAGTATGTGTTGCCTGTGGTACGGTATGGTATTGGCGATCGGTTAAGGACCAATGATAGGTATAGTTTCGATAAGCATCGACAATCGTAGTTTCTGTTATAAATTGGTTGTAAACACCATGTGCCATGTTAATTTTCCACTCTCTAGAAGGAGATATAATCGCTTCTATTCTTGGTTGAATTAAAAGCTTTGTTTCTGCGTGCATGGGCAAATCAACTCGAATTCCCAAGCGAAAAACAAGCCATTTGAACAAACTAAGTTCATCTTTTAAATAGGCTCCGAATCTAGTCCCGTATTGCTCTACATTACTAAATCGTTTGATAATACCATGATTTATTTTGGAACTATTGTGCGTGAAGTTTGCTCCAATAGAGAGTTGATGATACTGCGAGGCGGGCAAATAATGTGCGCCTTTAATTGAAATTTCTTGAACATTATTAAAAAAACGCTGATCGTAAATTCTACCCCTGTAAGGATTGTAATTAGAATCTAAAAGAGCAGTCGTCGAATAAGTAGTGTAATCGGTCGTAAAATCAGAATAAGCTACCCGAACAGTCGTTCGACCGATCTTTTTCCAAGGCTTAATGAACGTTCCGCTGCCGCCCAATAACCGACTCGTTCGAGCCTCGGTTTTATAATCGTTCGTGCCTGAGATTCTTTTAGGAGTTCTTCCAGCATCTAGATTTATCAAGGTTGTGAACGCAAAGGAAGCCCCCTCCTCTAATCTATGTGTATATTTGGTGGTTACGTCTACAAAGATAGCATCGGGCAAATACCCGCCTATAGATGAAATCGTAGGAGGTCCTACGATTCGAGCACCAATTTGAATACTAGATTTTGAGGCAATTCCAAGGTTGACGTAGCCATTAAAAGAATTTAGCGTGCCTGATATTTCGTATGTTGCCGTATCTATGTTTCCCGATTTGCTAGTAATATCAACCACACCGCCCAAACGGTCTCCAATATCTACATTATACCCTCCTTTTAGCACCTCTATATCCTTAATAAAGATTGGATTAATCGCTCCAATTATATCATTGTAATTACTGGTATTAAAGATAGTAATGCCATCAAATAAGATGTGCGACTCGCCCTTTTCTCCTCCCCACAAAAGATAGCCATTATTTTGTTCTCCAGAAGCCATAATTCCTGGCTGTAGGCGCAAAAAGGAAAACAAACTATTGTTGGTACTCCCTGGCAAAAAAGGAGTTTGACGATTGTTAACTTTAGCTAATCCTGATTTCTGTTCTGGATTGAGCACGTTTATTTTCTGTGTCGAGAGAACGGTTACTTCCTGTAATTCTGTGATGGAGGGCGAGAGTTCGATCCGCAAATTATGATTTGCCTGAATACTAGTATCTAGCACAAAATACCCGACATGAGATGCCAATAACTTGGTTTTTTGTTGGTCCGACTGGTACGTAAAATTTCCTTCCGAGTCGGTCATAATACTCGTCTTGTCAATCAGAATAGTTGCATAAGGCAATTTTTCTTGATTCATTTTATCGACTATTTGACCTTGATAAATAAACCGCTGCGTATGAAAACCTCGGTTAATTGCCACTCGTTTTTTAAGAATTACAAAAACCCCATCCATTACCTTGTAGGTACAGCCACAACTTGCAGTCAAATAATCAAAGGCCTTGTAAGGCGAGGGAAAATTTTGATTGGTTGTAATCAAACATTTGTTCACAAATCGGGCATTAAAAGAGACTTGAATATTGTAGTCTTGATGAAAACTAGTGAGTAACTCTCCTAGCGGCTTTGCTTCCGCTTGTACATTAATTTGCTGGGCATAGTTTTCATATGCAAAAAACAGAATAATCCATAACAAAACAATTCTAGAGCGTGGTGACTTCAAGCGTATTTTTAGTAATTTGGGGTTATATTATAAGTCGTTTTATTTATTTTTTCAAGGTTTAAATCAAAAGTAGCAGCGGTTATTTCTAAGACACTTTGAATGTTCTTTTCTTTGGCAAACAAGCCTGTGTAATAATTATTTTCGCCTATTAACGTTCTATCAAAACTAATGTTCACATTATACTGGCGTTCTAATTCTTCTAATACTCGAACTAAATTAACGTTGTTAAAATAAAATTGATCCTTGATCCAGCCCATGCTAGACGCTCCATCTGTTCCTATTTCCTTCCTTAAGGCCTTGTTTTTTAACACCACTTTTTCATTTGGCTTCAAGACAATAGATTGACCAGAAGCCGTTATGTGTACGCCTACTCTTCCCGTTTTACAGAACACTTGATAAGTGGTATCTCTAGCATAAATATTGAAACTTGTCCCCAAGACTTCGGTATATCCAAAAGTAGAGTTCACCACAAATTTGCTTCCTTTTTCTACTTCAAAAAATGCTTCTCCTTCCAAAGATACGCTTCGTTTGAACAGCCACCAATAGGGCGCATAAGAAATAGTAGATCCTGCATTTAAACGTACGGTAGAGTTGTCTGGTAAGGTACAAGCTAGGTGCGTCCCATTGACAGCGTAAACAGTTGTTGTATAAAAACGCATCATGCCCAATGTCGATGCTATTATAATAACGGCAGCAGCAAGCCACTTGGTTAGGTTGAGTGGGATTATTTTTTTGGCGGGAGGTGCCAACATCTTTTTAGACATCACTTCCCAAACCTCCTTCTTTGTCCTTTCGTAGGGAACTTCCATGTTTTCAAACAATTTTAATTGTTCCTCAAATTTGGCATCTGTATGTTCGTTTTTTTCCATATTTCGTTTATTTATTAACTCATGTTACGCAGGATTTTTTTTATTTACTACTAAAACCTATTGTTACTTATTTAAGCTATGTTTTAATGTTTAATTTTGAATGCTTAATTTTGAATGCTCCTTGTACTATAAAGCATTCAAAATTCAACATTAAGCATTCAAAATTAAGAATAGGTTGAGACACAAATTTTGGTATTTTATCGACAATATCCATTTTCTGCGTAACATCAGATACAAGTTATTAATAAAAATTACAAGCCTAAAAAATAAAAACACAAGAGCAGTATACTGACTTGAAGCCCTGTTCGCAACTGCCCCAAAGCATTCCGCATACGCTTTTCAACCGCTTTCACACTAATCGTTAAGCGCTCTGCAATTTCTTGATAGGTCAAACCATTCATTCTACTCATCAAAAAAACAACCCGTTGTTTTTCTGGTAAGGCTGATAGTATTTTTTCATACCTGCTTTTTAGGACGTCATAATCCATTGAACTTTCCGACGGTTCTGTTTTGAATGCCAAAGGCATCGATTGAAGGTAGTCGTTCTTCACCTTCACTTTTCGTATATGGGAAATAAAGTTGTCGCTTGCCATTTTATACAACAAGCCTTTGATTCGCCCGTTTTCCAAAACCATTTTCTTTTCCCATATTTTCATAAAGACATCCTGCGCCAAATCTGTGGCTAATTCAGTATCTCCCGAACGATAATAAAGGTAATTTCGGATCGCATCAAAGTACTTATCAAAACAAGCTTGAAATTCTTCTTTGGTCAAAACCTCTGTATTTTTCTGTGGTGATTGTATCTTTTATTTGGTTCTTTGACAGTAA
>CACVAQ010000034.1:5307-9909 GCA_902727865.1 uncultured Aureispira sp.
TTTCTACTTAAAAGGCACGACCCAAACCTTAGGGCTATGAAAAAGAAAAAGAGTCTGCTGTGGCAAAAATTAGCTGCGGGGAATCTTTGAGTTGTCAACCAACCTTTTATTTTAACTTAAAATTGGTGGGAATTAAATTCAAATTCAAGTAAAAAGTTATTTCTAAGCAACATACGCTAATAAAATAACAGTCTACCTCTCTAACCGCATCAGATTAGTAAGTCCCTACTTTTTTTGAAAAAAGTACGAGATGTAGCGTCAACTTACGTTCCTGCTGCAATTTGCAAAAAAATGTTCCTCCAATTCAACTTTCCATAATTTTTGCCTAAACGCACGACAATTAAATTCTTTTTAGGATGCACATAAACATACTGTCCAAGTACTCCTTGCGCCATAAAGTCTCCATTGGCAGTCGGTATCCACCATTGGTATTGATAGCCATTGTATCCACCCTCAGAATTATCATACTTCGTAGAGGCACGCACCCATTCTTCAGATACAATTTGTGTTCCTTCCCAGTTGCCTTTATTCAAATACAAGCGCCCAATTTTAGCAAAATCTCTAGCCCTAGCATTAATACAGCAAAAGGCTTTCTCCAAACCGTTTTTCTTTCGGTCGATGCTCCAACTCGCATCGTATTCCATTCCTAGCGGCGTCCACAGCTTTTCTTGCAAATAGGTCGTCAACTGCTTTCCATCCAAGGCTCGTTCCAAAACCAAACCCAACAATTGCGTATTTCCACTAACATATTCCATTGATTGACCTGGTGCTTGTTTTAATTTCAAATGCTTGATTTGCCGTCTCAAATTCAAACCGTAATAAAACGTTGCCACATGCCCAAAAGGATTAAAATAACCTTCGTTGAATTTTAGCCCAGAGGTCATTTGTAACAAATGTTTGATGGTCACTTTATCAAAACCATTTTTCTTTAATTCTGGAACATAATTCGTCATCGGTTCTTCTATTGAATCAATCAATCCTTCCTCTATTGCACAACCAATAAGGATGGACAAGATAGACTTTGCCATTGAAAAAGAAGGAACGATAGAAGCGCTATCGTATTTATTAAAATACTTCTCGTAGGTAATCGTATCGTTTCTGATAACCAAAAAAGCAAGCGTTTTATTCTCCGCTAAGGCGTACTCAAAACTATCCATTGCAGGACTTGTTTTGTTTGGGCGGGCCGCAAAATGAAATGAAGTCTCTGGCTTTTCTAAAACACGGTTGGGAAACTTTTTATGATCCTTAGCATCTGCAAAATTATACACAATAAAACGTCCTAAAGAACAAGAAGTTAAGCTTGCTACTAGAATACTTAATAGGAATAGATTTTGGATCTTGATGGGTCTTTTTATCATAATTGCATCTTTTATCGGGTGCTTTGACAAACTGTTCTCTTGAAGTTTTTTTGCCACAGCGGACTCTTTTTATTGTTCACGATAGTAGGTAAGTTATTTACTTATACCACTTTATTTTTGCTACCTAGTACGATACAATTTACAACAAGATAGTCAAATTTAAGCCTTTTTACATGGACTGGCAAAAATTAACTGTGCTGATTCTTTGCCACTTACCTGCGATCGCTTCGAGTTGCCTAACAAGCCGTTTATTTCCATAAAACAAAAATTGAACATTCATTCAATTAATTTGGCTTTATTTTTGAACTCTGCTGCTCAAACATTTCTATCTTAACAAATCACATAGATTATGAAAAGCACTTCAATCTTCAGTATTTTAATTCTTCTAAGTTTATTTTTTATCCCGACTCCATCCATTCAAGCCGCTTTAATTCCTGTCAAAAAGGCAAGTTCTCAAACAAAAAAAGTACCTAAAAAAACGCAACAGCAGAACATTAAAAAGGCGAAATTCCAATTCAAAAAACAGAAAAAAATACAAGCGATTACAGCCAAACAACAAAGTAACCACATGGGTTTCTTAACAACAGGTTTAGTCCTCTTAAGTATTTACATCGCAATAGCAATAACATTAATCGTCTTAGGCGCAGTCTTGACCTTACCTGCGCTGTGGCTTACAGGTATTCTTCTCTTAGCAATACCCTTTACTATTTTACTATCTGTCATTATCGCAGATAGCATTGGTGCGGCTCAATACAAAAAAAAGCAAAAAGCAATCCAAGAGGAGAAGGAATCAAAACAAAGTTAATTTAGGCTAAAATAAAAAAGCGAGCGATAAAATTCTTATCGCTCGCTTTTAAAATGCTGTCCATTTTTCTTGATAAAACTTACCAATTCATCTTCAAATTAAACATCAAGAAAGCCGTTTTATCCGCTTCTTCTTCAATTACTTTGGTCCTTGGTTTACCTGAGCCATGCCCAGATTTTTCGTCAATTCGGATAATTACAGGTAATTGCCCTGTTGTTTGCGCTTGCAACGCAGCACCAAACTTGAACGAATGTGCAGGCACAACACGATCATCGTGATCTGCGGTCATAACCATTGTAGCAGGATATGGAGTCGCTTTCACGTTGTGAACAGGCGAATAACTCAATAGGTTTTTATATTGTGTTTCATCGTCGCTGCGACCATAATCGGAGGCCCAAAAATGTCCAATCGTAAATTGGTGGTAACGCATCATGTCCAATACACCAACGATGGGCAAAGCCACTCGGTACAAGTCAGGGCGTTGCGTCATACAAGCACCGACCAAAAGACCTCCGTTAGAGCGGCCTTCAATCGCCAATTTTTCGGAAGACGTATAGTTCTCTGCAATCAAAAACTCACTTGCAGCAATAAAGTCATCAAACACATTTTGTTTCTTCAGTTGAATGCCTGCTTCATGCCATTCTTTCCCCATTTCACCGCCACCACGAATATTGGCAACCACATAAACACCGCCTTTATCTAAAAAAGGCAAGCGATTTAAAGCAAATCTTGGTAAAACAGAAATATTAAATCCACCATAGCCGTACAATAAGGTTGGGTTATTGCCATCTCTTTTTAGTCCTTTTTTGTAAACGATGCTAATTGGAATTGACGTTTTGTCTTTAGAAAGATAGTGAGTGTATTCAATTTCATAATCTGCTGGATTAAAATCGACTTTTGGCTGTTTCCAAACTTCTGATTTTAATGTTTTAACGTTGACTTTACAAATCGTTGTCGGCAAAGTAAAAGACGACATGCTAAAATAGCCTTCTGCACTGGCTTTTTTTCCTGTTATTCCACCTAAAGTAACAGGAGCCGTTTTGCTAATAATCTCAGGAATTTCAACATCTCCGACGTAGGTGCCATTCATTTCGAAGACAGACAATACATTTGTAATTTCTTTGGTATAACGTGCCACCAAACGACCGCCTCTCACTTGAACACTATTTAAGGTTGCGCCTTTTTTCTCTGGAATAAGTGACCGCCAATTTTTAGGTTCAGGCTTGGCTAAATCAATTTCAATGACTTGGTATTGAGGCGCTTGATAATCCGTCAACACCAGTAGTTTGTCTCCAACATTATCAATTACTTGAAAATCATTCTCAAACCCATCGACTAATTTGACAAAACTAGAAGCCGTTTCTGCTGCTTTTTTATAAAACAAGGCATTGCCACTCGTTGATTCTGTTACCGTCAACACCCAAATACTCTCATCCTCTGTCACCGACACGCCATAGTTTCTACTCGGCTGCGTACGGTCTGCAAAAACCAGCTCATCACTTTCTTGTTTCGTTCCAACTTTGTGATAATACACTTGATGAAATTGATTTTTCTGTGTAAACTTATCCGAACCGCTATTATCACCATAACGGCTGTAAAAGAAACCATCTTTATACCAAGCCAAGCCAGAATAACGCAACCATTCTATTTTGTCCGCCAATTTCTTTCCAGTAATAGCATCTTTGATGTAAACCGTTCCCCAATCAGAGCCAGATTCAGAGGTTCTGTAGGCTGCAAATTTACCATCTTTTGAAAAATCCAAGCCACTTAGCGAAATGGTTCCATCGGCAGAAAAGGTGTTGGGGTCAATAAACACTTCTGCTTTTTCTTTCCAATTCTTGCTTTTATAAACAACGGTTTGATCTTGCTTTCCATCATTCTTATAAAAATACATATTCCCTCCCTCTTTAAAAGGAGCCGAAATGCGTTCGTAGTCATACAATTTGGTTAGGCGATCTTTAATTTTATTTCGGTAAGGAATCCCAGCCAAATAGACCTTAGCCAAGGTACTTTGGGCGCTAACCCATTTATTGATTGGAGTTTCCTCCCCCTCTGTAACGGCATCTTCCAACCACCGATAAGGATCTTTTACTTTAACCCCAAAAAAATCATCTTCTACAACACCTTTTTCTGTAATAGGATAGTTCATTTTAATATTATCAGGGTTATCTAAGTAAGTCGTCGACTGTTCAGGAGAAGCGGTATTCCTTATTTCAACAGATTCTTCGGTGGTGACTTTCTGCTTTTTCGTGCCCTCTTTACAGGCAACAACAGATAAAACTAGACTGAATATTAATAGCTTATATTCCATATCATTTATTTATTTAGGTGTACAAAAGCCTTTTTATAAGTTCTTAAAGTGTATTTTGGCAAAGGTCTTGCAACAATTTAATAGTTATTCGTTAATAAGACAAAAATAAGTATGTAATTTTATGCTTA
>CACVAQ010000035.1:0-7967 GCA_902727865.1 uncultured Aureispira sp.
CTAAATACAGGACAAAAAGTAATTGATCCTAGACCTAGATGATAAACCGTAATATTGAAACAGCCCAATTTTTTATGGAAGGATTATACCAGCATTATTTAAAACACCCTTTTGTATTTATAGATACTCGGAAAGAAGGTTCTAACGGAATTTTTGTAGCCGTAGGGCAGAAGGATGCTCGTGGAGCACATAGAGGAAACCAGTTTGCAGAACTGGCAATCAATACTGGAAAGGCAGCTTATGCGATCATTAATGACGCTGAATTGAAGCAGCGATATGCCGAAGATGCACGATATATTTTGGTTGAAGATGGCGAAAAAGCCTTGCAAGAATTTGCAAAACACCATCGAAAACAATTGAACTGTCCAATAATTGCTATTGCTGGTTCGAATGGGAAAACAACGATCAAGGAACTCTTACATCGAGTTTTGTCGCATCAATACAAGACCTTTTCTACGCAAGGTAATTTGAACAATCATTTGGGCGTTCCATTGAGTTTACTTTCTATAGATACGAGCTATGAAATGGCGATTCTAGAAATAGGAGCGAATCATTTGGAAGAAACTCGATTTTTGGCAGAACTAATTGAGCCAGATTATGGGTTGGTGACGAATTGTGGCAAAGATCACTTGGGTGAGTACGGTTCGATTGAGAACATTATTAAAGCAAACAAAGAACTCTACGATGTTTTAAAAGAAAACAATAAACCTGCTTTTGTTTGTACGAATGATCCTTTATTGGTCGAAATATCGGAGGGCTTATCCAATCGTATTTTTTACGGAAAAAATGCCTTGGTTCAGGCGAAAGTACTTTCAAGACCTTTCTTGAAATTTGAATTAGCCATTGAGACTTCTAAATGGGCTGTTCAAACGAATTTGTTTGGCACGTTTTGGTTAGATGCTTTGCTTGGTGCTGCGGCTGTTGGAGTGTATTTTAAAATTGATGGGGCAAGTATTCAGAAGGGCTTAGAAAGTTATCATCCTGCTGCATTGCGTTCTCAATTGCTTCCTTGGAAAGACAATAAAGTTTTGTTGGATTGTTATAATGCAAATCCTAGCAGCATGGACGTTTTTCTAGCTGAAATACAGGAAAGTAACTTGGAAGAAGCTAAAGTATTGGTTTTGGGTGAAATGCTGGAATTGGGCAGTTATAGCCAAGACGAACACCAAAAACTAGTAGACGCAATTGATTTGAATCAGTTTAAATCAATTGTACTGCTTGGTGCTTCTTTTCTAGAGGTTGATCTTCCTGTTGTTCAAAACCTCCAACATTTTGAAACTAGAAGTGCTGCAAAAGATTTTATTCTAACACAGAACTATAAGAAGCACTACTTTTTTGTAAAAGGCTCTAGAGCGAATTTGTTGGAAAAAATATTTGAAGACTAGAATCTTCTAGTTTATTAATGGATGTTGCAAGGGATTTAAGTAGCTGCATTTTGTTGGATTTCTACGAATTGATAGAGTGTTTTGACACTACTAATATTGATGAGTTTTAAGCTCAAACGAAGGATTACAAAGACTTGAGAAATTAAAAAAGAAGGCAAAATAGCGCTGCTAGAAGTGAACTCAATGCAGGTAGAAATAGAATAATTAATAAAAAGCACTAAAACCCACAAGGTTAGATTGAGCAAATACAAACCATAGGTTTTTCGGAAGTTGTTGAAGATAAACTTTAAGGCGGACCATAGGGACTGAAAAACCCAAGTTTTGTCCTCTGCAACTAAGAATACTTTCGTGTAGTCTTGCCACATAAAGAAGAACGCAGCGACCAAGACATAGGCTGGCGCAACAAATTTAAAATTGAAAGCAATCGTGCCTTCGTTTTCCAAGGTAAAAGGAGATAAGCCATTTGAAGAAGTATAAAAAATAAAGGCAAAAAGACAAAAAATAGCACTATGGATCAGAATAAAGTAAAAGGTGAGTCGTAAGATTCTCCAAAAAAACTCGGCACTCTGTCCCCAAAAAACACTGCGATTGTATTTTGGCGGTTGTTGAATAAATGTGGCAAGAATCCCACCTGTTACAAAAATAAAAAGTAGTAAATATAGGATTAGAACAGCAATAGACTGGTCTATAATGGGTAAAAAACCATCGCCATGTGCATTCTTAAAGTCATTCAAAAAGGTGTAGTCAAAGCCTTTCACTAAGTCTGAAATCATCATAGAATGCCCAACTGTAGATTCTAGTAAACTTTTGAGCGGATAGGCAACAAAAACCGCTAATAAAAAGGTGAGTAAATAGAGAAAAAACACCATTGGTTTATATTTCCAAGTTTGTTGGATGCCTTGTTGTAGCGCTTTAAATGAAATCATGTTAGAATAGAATTGCAAAGGATGATTTAGTGTGTATTAAGGTTGTCTTGTCTTGTAGGGCTTAGGTTAAATCAAGGCACTTGCTGTAATCATAGCACCTTGCATCCATGTTAGAAAGGAAGTGAAGTATCGAGTTATGCCAGCAGATTCTGGCTCTAGAACATAACTGTTGTTGATCAAATTTTTGTCTAATGGGATTTTGAGCGCAGGGTCAATTTCTACCGCAATTATTTTTCTACTACCTGTGTACGTGAAATCATGGCTTCTTGCTTTTCCATTCCACTTTTCCATCAAGACCTCTCCATTGTCAAACGTAATTTTGACATCTTGCGGAACCCACAATTCTCCTAAACGGTATAAAATAACTTTGGCTTCATATAGCTTTTCTGCATTTGCTGTTGGAACACGAGCCGTTGTTGTATTGTCAAAATAGCCCAAGGATTCGGCCACTTCTTTATTGTGGATAGAATGCACGCTATAATCACATTCCTCCGTACCATAAATGACTTGATCTAAAAACCAATTCATATTAGGACCAAAGGTATCTCCATGATGTTGAGGAACAATTTCATTCACAATATCAATAAAATCAAAGCGACAAGGATGTTTAAATTTCCATCGTTTGAAATAGGTTTGAATGATGTCTTTCATACAAGCTTCGCCAACCATTCCTTCCAAGGTTCTTAGCCAAACCGAAGCTTTGCCATACACAATTTCACGATGTCCTTGATGTTTAAATAACCAACCAAACTGGCTCATAGGAGCAATTTTAATATTATCGGCATTAAAAAACCGCCCTCGTCTATATTCTTCTGAACCGATATTAATGCCCATATAGTCCCAATAGAAAACACCTTTAGGGTAAAATTTATCCATCATTTTAGCTTCAAAAAATGCGGTAAAACCTTCGTCCATCCAAGCTTCTTCTTGCTCGTTGGTAGAGAGCATTTGCATAAAATATTGATGCGTCAATTCATGCATGGTTAAGGTCTCTGTTGTTCGAATATTAGGCGGCAAAATACATAAAGTCGGAGCAGTAAAGAGCGTTGGATATTCCATTGCACCAGAGAATAAACCGTAATAAGGAGGACTAACAATCGTAAGTGTCGGATAAGGATATTTCTCAATATAGTCTTCAAAAAAGTCGAGCGTATATTTTGTCGCCACCAAAAAACGTTCTTTGTTGCAGACATGTTCTGGCATAATTAATAACTTAATCTGAACATCTTTCCATTTTTCTTCTAGAACGATAAAGTGCGGATTCGCTGTCCAAGTAAAATCAATGACATCTTCTGCTAAATACGTGTAGGTTTTTAGCGGCCTGTTTGAGGGGAGGGTTTTAGCTGCTTTTTTTTCTTCGACCAAAAAGCCACTAGCCCCAACGACAAAATTTTCAGGAACCGTAATGTTAACTTTATAAACACCAAATTCGCCAAAATACTCTGTGTTAGCATGATATTGATGGCAGTTCCATTGTCCTTTTGTTGCAAACCGAGTTCCCGCAGGTTCATATACGCCAAGTTTGGGATACCACTGTGCCATAAAAAAGAAATCTCTATTATAGCCCGTTCGAATCGCTGTTTTAGGGATTTGCGACGTCCATTTCATATGGACACCATAAGTCCCATGTGGAAGAATCGGTTCTTTTAGGTGTAACATTAAGACGGTATGATCCTGCTTGTTTTGATCGTCGACCGCCACAAAACTAAGGCTGTCCGATAAGTTATTTCCTTCTTGGTCAATTACTTCTGTTACTTTAATCCAACTCCAAATACCTTGGTCAATATCTTCTTGACTCTTGGTGCTGATGAGGCTCTTGGCTTCTAGGGCAAAAGTACTTTTGTTGTTCTTGAAGGCATTGTAATACATATGAAAAGGCATCGTCCAAATGGTATCCGCAGATGGGTTTTTGAACGTTAGGTATTGCTGTGCTTGGACTTGCTTTTTATCAACATCTAAGGTTAAGTCAATGTCATAATTAGCTGTTCTAAGTGACAGTGCTGTCTGTTGTTTTTGATCTTGTGTAGACGCACTGAAGCCTAAACATAGTAAAATTATTAGTAGTGATTTATTAACATTCATAGTCTTGTCCTTTTCTAGTTCGCTAAGGGGGCATTGTACAGTTGATTATCTATTTGATCATTACTTCATTATAATCAACTTCAACAACAAACATACTAATAACAAGTTTAAAATAGAATAAAGAAAGGATGTTTTCGGTAGACTATGTGTTGATTGTGGAGGCGATGTGCTTACTGGTCGATATTCTGTTTGGAAATGAGATAGATTCTCATAAAAAAATCTTAATTTTGGTTAAGAATCATTCCTATAGAAAGGTGATAGGATTTTTATTGATAATAGAAAACCTCTTCACCATAAAAGTACAAGAATAATGAAATTAAGAACCAAAATCCTTTCGGCAGTATTGCTGGTCTGTATCGCTTTTGCCAGTCAGGCACAAAGTGGAAAATACAAATACGAAACTGTAGAAGGAGATCCCCTAAAAACCAAAATTTATACGCTCAAAAATGGCTTGAAAGTCTATATGAGTGTGTACAAGGATGCGCCAAGAATCCAAACCTTTGTAGCCGTAAAAACAGGGTCTAGAAACGATCCATCGGACGCTACTGGTTTAGCGCATTACTTAGAACACATGATGTTTAAAGGAACTAGTGAAATAGCGTCATTGGACTGGGAAAAAGAAAAAGTTTTGTTGAAACAAATTTCTGATTTGTACGAAAAAAACAGAACGGCTACCGAGGCTGATCGAAAAACTAATTTAGAGCAAATTGATGCACTTTCGTTCGAAGCCGCTAAATATGTTGCCACCAACGAATACGACAAAATGGTTTCTTCTTTGGGAGCCAAAGGAACCAACGCCTATACTTGGTTGGATCAGACGGTTTATGTCAATGACATTCCTGCGAATGCCTTGGGCAAATGGTTGGAATTAGAAGGGGAGCGATTTAGTGAGTTGGTTTTGAGGTTGTTTCATACGGAATTAGAAGCCGTTTACGAAGAGTTTAACATTGGTCAAAACAATGCTTTTCGTAAAGTAAATAAAGCCTTAATGGAGAGCCTTTATCCAAGTCATCCTTATGGTCAACAAACGACGATTGGAAAGGGAGAGCATTTGAAAAAACCTTCTATGGAAAAAATTCATGCTTATTTTGATACCTATTATGTACCTAATAATATGGCGATTGTTTTGGCAGGAGATTTTAATCCAGACGATGTTATCCCTATGGTTGAGAAACACTTTGGCGCTTATGAAAGAAAAAGTGTACCAGAATGGACCAATCCCAAACAACCTGAATTTAAAGTGCCCGTAGAAAGAGAGGTCTTTAGTAAAGAAAGCCCTAGTCTGACAATGGCTTGGAGATTGGACGGTATTGGTAGTAAAGATGCCTTGCTTTGTCAGTTGATGGATTTGATTGTTGCGAATGGTAGTGCTGGTTTGATTGACTTGAACTTAGTTAAAAAGCAGCGTACTGGTGCTAGAACGTATTCTTACTTTAGTGGCGCTTATGACTATAGTTTTTACTGCATGGCTGGACAACCTAAAACAGGGCAAAGTCTGGAAGAAGTGCAAAAATTATTGTTAGGACAATTAGCGCTTGTTAAAAAAGGAGAATTTCCTGAATGGATGATTGAGGCGGTTATCAATGATCAAGAATATAGCGAGATTAAAAAAATGGAATCGAACTACGGACGGGCAAATAAAATGTTGAATGCATTTTTGTACGATCAAAAGTGGGAGGACATTGTGAGCCATTACAAAAAAATGCGTGCCTTGACCAAAGAAGATTTGGTCCAGTTTGCCAACGAAAAATTGAAAGACAGTCGCTATGCGGTTGTTTACAAAAAAGAAGGAAAGCCTAGAGATATTTTTTCGGTAGAAAAGCCCAAAATTACGCCTTTAGAGGTCAATAGAGAAGCTATTTCTGCATTCAAAAAAGAATGGGATAAAATAGAAACGCCTTCTTTAAAACCTGTATTCTTGGATTTTGATACGCAAATTGCAAGCACAAAATTATCAAATGGCATTCAGTTAGACCACATTACCAATCCATATAATCAAACATTTTCGTTGAATTATATTGTTAATATGGGCGCAGAGCACGATCAATTGTTGCCTATTGCCATCAAGTACTTGCCATTTTTAGGGACAAAAAAATACAGTCCAGCACAAGTACAAGAAGAGTTTTTTAAGTTAGGGGTTAGTTTTGATGTTTTTGCAGCCAATGATGTTGCTTATGTTACGTTAGCAGGTTTAGAAAGCTCTTTGGAAAAAGGAGTGGAGCTGTTTGAGCATATTCTAGCCAATGCAACCGCAGACGAAGCTGCCCTAAAAAATATGATTGCTTCTATTAAGAAAGGCCGTACCGATCAGAAAAAAGAGAAAGGGGCTATCCTTTATAATGGGATGTTAAATTATGCTAAATATGGTCATAATTCGCCTTTGATGGATCGCTTGTCTGAGAATGCCTTGGATGCGATTGATGCCAATGTACTGGTCGAAAAAATCCATTCTTTGACTTCTTATGAGCACGATATTTTTTACTATGGAACCAAAACACCTATGGAGGTTTCTAAAGTATTAAATGTACATCATAAAATACCTGCTACGTTGAAGCCAATTCCAGCAAAAAAAGAATATAAAGAATTAGATACAAAGGAAAATAAAGTGATTTTTGTAAGCCTTCCTGATATGACACAGGCTGAAATTATGATGTTGTCTAAAGGAACCGATCATTTTGATTTGGAGGAATATGTAGATAGCCGTTTGTACAACCAATATTTTGGTAGTGGTTTGTCTTCTATCGTTTTTCAGGAAATTAGAGAATCTAGAGCCTTGGCTTATTCTGCTTATGCGATGAATGGCTCTCCTGGAAAGAAAACGCAACCGCATTACTTTAGAGCATTTGTGGGAACACAGGTCGATAAAATGGATCAAGCGATTCCTGCAATGAAGGAAATTATTGAAGATATGCCTGTTTCGGAAGATTTGATGCAAGGAGCCGCAGAAGCTTTGACGAAAAAAATTGAGTCGGAGCGTATTACAAAAAGTGGTATTTACTGGACGTATAGAGGCAACAAAAAGAAAGGTTTTGAGCACGACTTGCGTAAAGATGTTTATGAAAAAGTAAGTGCTTTAGCACAAGATAAAGAAGCTGTCATTGCTGCAATCAAGCAGTTTCAAGCAGAGAAAATAAAAGGACGTAAATACACTTATTTGGTTTTAGGAGATAAAGACAAAATAGATATGAAGTTCTTAGAATCCTTAGGAACTGTTGAAGAATTTACGATTGACGAAATTTTTGGAGAGGCAAACAAGGATGGAAAGCAATAGGCTTTGATCTTTTTGTGGTTGAATGTAAAATGCGCTGTTCGGATTGTTCGAGCAGCGCATTTTTATTGGTAGATGAATCGATAAGGCATTTCATCTAAAGGCAGATTGTCTTTTATTTTATTGGGAGACAAGCTAGTATAAAATTTTGTGAATTGACTTTTTCTTGATTGAGGGCGTTTGAATCCATTTAGCTGATAGTAAATAATAGTCAATTTAGCCCGTTCTTGATCTTTGGGAGTCGTACTAAACTTATTGACTTCAATATTACCTGTTTTAGAATCAAAAATAAAGTACTTATCAAAA
>CACVAQ010000035.1:8067-9893 GCA_902727865.1 uncultured Aureispira sp.
ATCAAAAATAAAGTACTTATCAAAAGAGTAGGATGCCACATCAGGTTTTAACACAAGGTGTTGTTTATGTTCGTGTGTTTTCCATCCTTTTGCTCTTTTTTGACAACCTGTACAGCATAAAAATAGGTTGGACCAAGCGTAAGCAACTTTAGGGTAAATATGCTTAGGCTTAAAATGTTCAATAGAATCGCTGTCTTGTTCGGGAGCATGTTTATCGCAAAAACAACAATGGTCATTGCTTAATAAACGTAATTTAGAAATTAGAATTTCGTTAACAGCTTTTCCTTTATAACTATGCCAATAGAATGTTGCTTGATGATTACTTTCAAGCTTGGATTCCCAGTCTAAGCCCCATTCAATTGCATTAGACTTACCCGATGTATGCTTCGTTGTCAAGCAGGATGGTGCTGTCTTTTTGTTGAAATGTATCATTGGGTATAGATCTTATTTTTGGTAATTTTTGCTAATTGTCTTAATTCAAATTCAACAATATCTGTTATCTCCGTATCATTAAGTTCTAGCAATTTTTTACTTTTTTCTAATAATTCGCTTTCCTTAGAACGATCATTTTCTAAAACAGCATCTCTTAATTGATAAAAACGATCCAATAAATCTTGAGTTTTTAAGCCAAACTCTTCGTTTATACCAAAGGCTTTTTTCAAAACATAGTCAATAGAATCGCTAGTTTTGGATTGGAACGTTTCTACAATGGTAGAAGTTCTATCTTTATTTAAGGCTAGTTCGTGAATCCAAGCACCATCAACAGAGTTTACAATGAAAGGAGAGTGCGTCGTCAAAAATATTTGAGCATTCTTGAACAACTTTTGAATGACAGGCAAAATTTTGCGTTGCCAAGAAGGATGTAAATGAACTTCAATTTCATCTAAGAACAGAATGATGTTCCGCTCAAAAATAGGCGTGTCATTTTCCCATTTAAGCATATCTAAGCGCATGAGCAAATCGCCCATCCAGCTAATCATCGAGCGCAAACCATCAGGGAGAACATCAAAGTCAGATATTTCGTTGTCTGTTTTGATAACTAAATTAATTGGTGAAGTTTCCAATTGAAATGTAATGTTATACCCAACTACTTCTGAAATGATTTCAGAAAGTAATTCTACGGTATTTTTTTTAGAACTAGGTTGATTCCCATTGTTCATTTGCTCTAGTGCATTGATGGAAATATTATTGGCAATCCATTGGTTGATGTTAAACTGCTTTGAGTATTCATCATCTTTAACAAATTCCAAAGCATTGTAGAGCGGATTATCTGGCATTTCTCGAACGGCATCAATGGGTACTGTTTTTACAAAGCGATAGCCAGAATAAGAGAATGCAGCGAATTTTAAGGCTTGTTGTGGTTTTTGCTTAGAACCAACAGTGCTTTTATAATTAGAAAAGTCTTCATTTGCATCAATATAATCTTGAGAGTGCGGAACTTGACATCTATAGCATCCATAAGCTAAGCTTTGTGCACGATTGTCAAAAATAACCAAAGAATGGCTTTCTGATTCCATTTTATCTTGGTCTATTAAAGGAAGGTTAGTGTCCGCTTCATCTTTTCTCTCAAAAAAACGAAACCGCTTATAGTATAGATTGTTTTTATATTTGTTTTTTGAAAACTTCCCAAAAGCAGCCGCCAAAGCATACAGAATAGTCGTTTTACCACTACCATTAGGTCCAGTAAAAATATGAATTTCTGCTTTGTCTTTGTCTTTATTATTGTTGGAGGAAAATTTGATTGTTTCGTGATCAAAAACGCCAATATTTTTAAGTTCTAAACTTTCTATTCTCATCAGTAGTTTTATTCTTTGAATAAAGAAATT
>CACVAQ010000036.1:0-1898 GCA_902727865.1 uncultured Aureispira sp.
GTGGAGCTGGAGAGAGTCGAACTCTCGTCCAGTCAAAGCATCCATAAGCTTTCTACATGTGTAGTCATCAGTCGGGTCTCAAGCAGCGATATGTCTGACGACAAACGAGTCACTGCTCCAGCCTCTCCTTATTTCGCTCGATGTTACGGAGGCACGCACACAAAGCTAGTCTAAAAGGTTGGTTGATACGAGGCACGCTGTGTATTAGACGTCAAGCGCGAGTCGCAATGGTTGCTATATCACTTTGTGATTAGGCAGCCATGGCATAGTTATTATTGCCATTTCAAAGTTGTTATGTGCTATATTGTTACGAGATAATCACACCTGTCTCGACATGCTTACCTACAGAACGTTCCCTGCTGTCGATTCCAGTCAGCCCCGTTTTGTAGTGCGGAGATCTTTCGAGCTCCTATTTGTGCGGAAGAATTAAAACAATCCCTCTACACAGGTTACAAAGTTATAACTAATATCGAGGACTAAAAGTTCCAGAGAAGTTTATTTTTATAAAAGTTTTTTGAAAAATAATTAGAGGAGTGTAGAAGGTCGCAAATCAGGGACTTATTAAGAGTCCCTTTAGAGAGCAGAGGAAGGCTTGGAAGGAGCTGAAAATGAAAAAATAAAAATTTGAAGCTGATTTAAGAATATTTTAGCTTCAAATTGTCTAATTTTCAGCATCAGAAAAACAATAAAAACACGCAATTATGAAACTAGGAATAATTAGAGAAGGGAAAGTGCCGCCAGATTCTAGAGTATTGTTTACACCAGAACAATGTGTGGCTTTGCAAGAAAAGTACGACATAGAGTTTGTGGTACAACCTTCGCCAGGCCGTTGTTTGCCAGACGAAGCCTATCGAGCGGCAGGAATTAGGGTGCAAGAAGATCTTGCAGATTGTGAAGTCTTTATGGGAATTAAAGAAGTACCCAAAGAGCAATTGGTCGCCAACAAAAAGTATTTCTTCTTTTCGCATACCATCAAAGCGCAGCCCTACAACAAAACCTTGTTGCAAAAGATTTTGAAAGAGCACATTACCTTGTTTGATTATGAAGTGTTGACGAATAAGAAGAAAAAACGCGTCATCGCTTTTGGGCGTTTTGCAGGAATTGTAGGCGCACACAATGGAATGATGACCTATGGCAAGCGAACAGGCGCTTTTGAGTTAGAGCAAATGCACCAATACGACGATTATGCCGCAGCGATTGCCTATTATAAAACACTGTCCTTTCCAAAAATGAAAATTGTGGTGACAGGAGCAGGACGTGTCGGTAAGGGGGCGGTAGAGGTCTTGGATTATATGGGAATCAAGAAAGTAAGCCCTTCTGATTTTTTGACCAAAGAATACGAAGAAGCGGTTTATACCCAGTTGAATTGTGTGGATTATGTCGCACCGAAAGAGGAAAATAAAGCCTTTGACTTGATGGGTTTCTTTAAGAATCCAGGAGAATACAAATCTATCTTTGCGCCTTATACGAAGGTGGCAGATGTGCTGGTGAACGGTATTTATTGGGCGAACGAAGCCCCTGCGTTCTTTAGCAAAGAGGATATGAAGGCGGACGACTTTAGTATTAAGGTGATTGCAGACGTAACTTGTGATATTGCTCCAGTGGCTTCTATTCCATCGACCTTGTTTGCCACAACGATTGCAAAACCTGTTTTTGGATACGATCCTATGACCGAGGCGGCTGTAGAACCTTACCAAGCGCATACGGTGGATATGATGACGATTGATAATTTGCCAAATGAATTGCCGAAAGATGCTTCAAAATCGTTTGGCGAACAATTTACAGAACATGTGGTCGAAGAGCTCTTGGGCTTGAAAGATACAGGAATGTTGGAACGTGCGATGATTGCCAAAGATGGACAATTGGGGCCTCATTTCCAGTATTTGACCGATTATGTA
>CACVAQ010000036.1:1998-9871 GCA_902727865.1 uncultured Aureispira sp.
AAATTCAGCCATTTATAGGAACGCCTAAAACGATCTTTAATAAGACTCCGCCAAAGCAATCATGAGCGTTTCTAATTTCTTTTTCATCATGTACCCAGAACAAGAATAATTATTAACAATCATACTAAAGGCTAGTTTTTTCCCCCCTTTGGTGGTCACAAAACCCGTGTAACTTCTAATTCTATTCATCGAACCACTTTTTGCCCGCACGTTATTTTCTGCGGACGAGTTGCGGCACATATTTCGCAAGGTTCCCGTTCGGCCAGCAATCGCCATTTGATTATAAAAATCACCAAAAGCATTTTTGTCAATATACATTTTCCGCATAATCTCTGCGAAAGTTTTGGTTGACACGCCATTTCTAGCAGAAAGCCCACAGCCGTCCTTCATAAAAAAGCCCGCCATATCTAAACCTCGACTTCTCCAAAAGTCCGTCACTGCCGCAATACCACTTTCCGTACTTCCAATGCCTTTCGTTTTTGCGCCAATCGCTTTGAGCATTGCTTCGCAATACATATTTCTACTCGCCTCATTGGTATGTTTGCAAATAGCGGCTAGAGGAGGAGAGGAGTAGGTGTAGAGGATTCGTGTAGTTGCTTTATTTTTTAACAAACGCTGTGTCGTCGATTTTTTAGACACCGTGATGCCTCCAGCAATTAAGGTCTTGCTCAACTCTTGCGCACAGAGCAAGCTTGGGTCTGGCGTAGCCGCTTTAATGTCAAACAAACCGCTGCCTTTGGGAATCGTCCCCCGCAAGGTGACTTCTGAGCTATAAGGAGCCGAATAGACATAAGCATTGTCGCCCGACCGACTTCCTGCGCTCGTTACTTGGTTGTTAAATTTTAGTTGCGGAATATTAGGAACCGTGTGATCTACTCTGGGGGTCGCACCGTACTCTTTTGCTTTTTTAAAATGAATGTAATAGAGGTTGTCGTGATAATTTAAACCCGACGTCCCTGCGCCATAGTGATTGCCAATATCGCCCCATTGCCAAGTTGAAACCAAGACTTGATCGTCAAAGAAACTACCGTCGCCAACAATAGCGCCATTAATTCTTCTGATGCCCGCCTTTCTGATCGCTGCAACAAATGCAGCCATTAAGGCCTCTTTTGTCAAGACATCATCCATAATCGGAGAAGCCAAAGAAGGGTCGCCCGTTCCTCGAATGTAGAGATTCCCATTTAGGGTTCCGTTAGAAATACTGCCACTATACTCTAGGAATGTTTTGAAGGTATAATCGCTGCCCAAAATGGCTAGGGCGGCACCTGTTGTAATCACTTTCATGGAAGAAGCAGGAACCAGCGCTTTTCTAGGAGCGCGTTGGGCGTAAACCTGATTGGTTTGAATGTCAATCGCACAAAATCCGATAGAGGCGTATTTGAGATCGTTGTCCTTTTCAAAGCTTTTTAAAGCGGCTTCTATTTTAGTTTGCGCTGTTAGGAATAAAGGAAAGGAAAGTAGAAGGCTAAGCCATAAAATTTTGTGCATGTTGTGTTTGTTTTAAGTGGAAGGCTGCGATTTTTACCAAGCTAGATGAAATAGCATTCCCTTATTCTAGAATTACACGAACCTTTACCCGAATATCTTCCTTAGGGCGAGCGTAAGCATCCGTTTCTTTGTAACAAATACTGTCAATAATATCCAAGCGGTCATAGACCCTTCCAAAAACCGTGTACTCCATATCCAATTGAGGCGCGCCACCTAATTGATAATATAAGTTTCGTTGCTCTTCGGTATAAATGATATTGTATTTGCGTTCATTTTTGTCCAACTGACCAGGAGAGACCGAACTCCCGTGAACGATGTAAAATTGCGAACCAGAAGATTGCTTCTCAGGGTTCATTTCATCGGGCTGACGAGCTGCGGCTAGCGCTCCTTTTACATGGTAATAATGCTCACTAATTTCGGCATCTTGTTTATAATTGGTGCTGCCACTTCCTAAGCGTTGCCCTTTTTTTGCCCTTCTAGAATTAGGGTCGCCACCTTGCGCCATAAAGTTTTTCATCACTCGATGAAACATTAGGCTGTCGTAATAATTTTCTTTGGCTAGTTTGATAAAGTTCGCTCGGTGGTTTTCGGCTTCAAAAAACAGCTCAATTTTCATGGTCCCAAACTTCGTATCCATTTCAACTAAGGCCGAATAAGGGTTTGGTTCCAATCGAAGCGTATCGGGTTCGACAACAGTTAGATTACCTGCTTTTCGAACGACGACTTGCCGACCATCTTTAGTCGTTTTATGCTCCCCCTTAGAAGCATTGGAGCTTGTTGTATTTGTTGTTGTCACACAAGCCACTACTAGAAAGAAAAGAGCACCTATTGAAGAAAGAAAAAGAAAGTTGTTTTTAAGCACACTAAGATTTTTTATACGCATTAGGAAGTTCTGTTAGAGTACAAAGATACAGAATCCAAATTAATCTACGCATTCACTTGTTACTCGTTCTCAAAAAGTTTACAAAAATCTTTCCTTTTCTTAAAAAGGGCTGCTCCATTCTGGTTTATTAAAATAAGTACTATCCGTCAAGGCATGTAAAAAGGCAACAATATCGGCTTTGTCATTGGCGTCCAAGCTTGTAATCGTTGGTGCTGTCGTAAGTTCCGAAGCAAGGTTAGGCGAATAATGCCCACCAGTTGCATAATGATCGACCACCTCTTCTAGGGTTTGAAAACGACCATCGTGCATGTATGGAGCCGTCAGCCCAACATTACGCAAGGAAACCTCTCTAAATTGCCCATTTTCAGGCGCATTGCCTGTTGCATCACCGTAGCCATTGTCTGCAAAGTCAAAGAGTGTTTGAGCCGAATCTAAGCCATTGTTAGAAAACTCATTTCTAGCAAATAAAGCCTTATTTTTAGAGAAGCTATGGCAATGCGCACACTCAGCATCCTTTGTCGATGGCGAACCAGCTGCGTCACCAATGAATAAAGTCATTCCTCTCAATTCTTGATTACTCAAATAAACCAATGGAACCCAAACATCTTCGTCGTATCTAGAACCCGCAGAATTTAAGGTACGCTCAAATTGTGCAATTGCTTTCGCAACCAATTCTTTGCTAATTCCATCGTAACAATCTATTCCGAACGCTTCTCGGAACATTCTTGGATACGTCGGATGTTGGCGTAAATCAGTTTCTACTTTTTCCCAAGTGTTGTCCATTTCCAAAGGATTTTCAATCGGTCCTTTTATAATTTGCTCTTCGAGGGTCGCAAAACGTCCGTCCCACATAAAGTTGTACGCTCTACCTTTGATCCAACTATAGCCAATGTTAATCAAGGACATCGAACTTCGAGACATGATTCTGTTGTCAATGCCTTTTGATTTTGCTAAGCCATCTGTAAATGCTTTATTAATATCATGACAAGAGCTACACGAAATCGTCGAATCTCTAGACAGAATAGGATCGTAAAACAAATGGCGTCCTAATTCAATTCCTTGGACAGTGATCGGATTATCCTCTGGATGTTCCATTGCAGGGAATCCATTGGGTGAAACCACCGTATAACTGCTTGGGTTATATGGAATGTTACTTAAGTCACAAGGACTGATTGGCCCAATATACTCGGTTTGTTTACAAGCAATAACGCCAATTATAATACTAGTAAAAACAAGAATGATTTTATAATTCATTGTAATATATTGTTTTATGTTCTCGGTAAAGTAAACATCTGGGGTTAAGATTAAAAGGTATACTGTGTTAAGTTGCAGCTAACTTAGAGCTGGAGCAGCTCAACACAGTATTAAATAGACCGTTCCTAAGCTAAACTTTTAAGGTTCTTTGACAAATCGTGTGGAGTTGAAACCATAGGCTAACTTTTAACAGCTATGAATTGGGCTATACCTTTTAAGTAGAAAGTCGTATTCATTTATTATCAAAAAAATAGACGAATACGACTTAAAACTTACGACTCATACTGTCAAAAAAAGTGGTTTAAACTATTACCACACGATTTGTCAAAGAACGACTTTTAAGAAGAATTGTCAAAGAAGCATAAAAGTAAAAATCTATGTTACGTTGTACGAAACGAATCTTCTTAAGATTCCATAGACATAGCGTTGGCTAAGTTTTCAATCGCTCTTTTAGCCAGGTTATAATCCGTAGAACCCACAGCACCAGAATGTGTTGCACTTTCTGTTATCATATCAATTTCACTACCTGTTTTAAAGAAGAAGTCTTTTGCCTCGACATAAATCGTAAGCGTTGTTGTTTGACCAACTTCGATCTCAAAGTCTTTTGAAAAGGAAAGCAATTGCTGCATTCCATTGACGCCAGAGTGGTACAAGAAACCAGATTTTGTCCCGTTCGATTGGGTGATGTCTCCTTCTATTTTGCTCAAAATGTAACTATTCCAACTTGCCCAGTAATTGCCATTAAGCCCTAGAGGCGAACCCGATTCATAATCGCCTGGAACCGTACCGTTGACGGCATCAGATATGCCAATGCCCATGTCTAGAGAAGTATAAGCCCCAATTGGAAGTTTATTAATCGTGAAGGTGGTTCCTGCTTCAGCAGCGGCTGTTGTAAGGCTGTTGGCCATCGAAATATAACCAACGTCTTTAAATTCTGTCAATCCCTCAGCATTTCCGCCTTTGATGTTAGAAATAAAGAATTCTAATTTTTTGAAGAGTATACTAGTAGGATCACTTTGCCCCGACGCTATTTCTTCGAACAAAACTAAGGGCGCGTTGTCATATCGAACCTTGAAGGTGATCTCTAAGTTTCCAGTCATGTCGTCGTCCTCTTTGGGAGCGGTATCGCAAGAGCTAGACCACATTGTAATGGCTAGTAATAATAGGCTAATCGTGCGCATAATTTAGTTTTTTTGTATGGTGAAAATTTTAATGTTAATAACTTTTGTTACACTGTACTTGCTTTATAAACTTAATTTATACATAAATAAGGACTTGTTTTGTAACTTTTGTTACATAAGCGTTTTTTTATTTTGGTTGTTTGACAACTTAATGACTCCCCGCAGCTAATTTTTGCCATAGCGGGCCCCTTTTTCTTTTTCATAACAGTAAAGTTTTGGTCGTACCGTTTAAGTAGAAGGTCGTAATTAATGGACTACTAGCCCTTTTATGACGACTTGAAACATACGACTTAGAACTAAAATAGTCAAACTTAAGCCATTTTTTATGGGCTGGCAAAAAAGGATCAAAGAAGCATTTTTTACTTTTAAAGAAAGGACTTAAGCGTTTTTAATAAAACGAAACCAAAGACAAATTTGTTGACTTTTAAGCCTAAAATTAATATTTTTACATTGCTACTTATTTCCTTTGGTCTAGAGCGTTTCACTTGTTGTTCGTGGTCCTGCCTCATCTAGGAGTTAAAGAAGGGGAGTTAAAACTACTTATTTTTTGAATGTTACTAAATTTACTGTATTATGATAGCTGACAAAAGGGGCAAAGAACCATAAAAAAGAATGAAATTGAATCAAATTTATGCCAATTGGCAAAAAGCAAAAGCAAGCAACTCAAAAGAGTTTTCGGTGTTAATTGATCCAGACAAAATTAGTCTTAAAGATGTCGATAAAATTGTTGCCTTGGCAGAAAAAGCGGCCGTAGATAGCTTCTTTATTGGGGGGAGTTTAGTGGTGAACGATGCCTTGGATGAGATTATCATACGGATCAAAAAGCAGTGTAATATCCCCGTTGTTTTGTTTCCAGGCAGCTCTAGACAACTGAGTTATAAAGCAGATGGCTTATTGTTTCTGTCTTTAATTTCTGGACGAAATCCAGAGCTTTTGATTGGAAAACATGTAGAAACGGCTCCTTTTTTGAAAATTAGTCCCCTTGAAATCATTTCTACAGGTTATTTATTAATCGACGGTGGTGTGCCAACCTCTGTTTCTTATATGTCAAATACACAACCTATTCCAGCGAATAAAGATAGTATTGCTGTTTGTACGGCTATGGCAGGGGAGATGCTCGGTTTGAAGTTAATTTATATGGATGCAGGAAGTGGGGCAGCAAAGCCTATTCGTAGCTCAATGATCGAATCGGTGTCAATGGCAAC
Organism: uncultured Aureispira sp.; assembly: GCA_902727865.1. Classification (GTDB taxonomy): domain Bacteria; phylum Bacteroidota; class Bacteroidia; order Chitinophagales; family Saprospiraceae; genus Aureispira. Next base: position 8,010 of record CACVAQ010000036.1, read on the forward strand.
AGATATTCCTTTAATCGTAGGAGGGGGCATTAGAACACCAGAGAAGGCGCGTGCAAATGTGAAAGCAGGCGCAGATATTATTGTTGTTGGAAATGCGATAGAAAAAGACCCTGCTTTGATTTTAGAACTAGCCGCTGCTGTACACGAAGGCTAAAAAATAAAGCACATACCCTTGTTGTATGTGCTTTGTATGTCTTATTTATTAACTGTTCCAAGCCTAAAATGTATCTGTTGTAATAAGCAAGCGCTTACTATTTTTTAGGTTTTAATGTCTTTCTTAATTTTTCTGAATTCACAGAGTCCGCAAGTAGTTTTCCCGCCTTAAATTTTACGGTCACTTTCTCATCAATTGGAACAGGTTGCCCCGTACTAGGGTTTACGCCAGTTCGAGCAGCACGGTAAGACGTACTTAGTGTACAGAATCCAACCAAAGTAACTTTCTCACCTTCTCTTAAGGCCGTTTGAATTGCATCTATAGTAGCATCTAATGCTGCTGCGGCATCTGCTTTTCTCAAACCAGCATTCTGTGCAATTTTGTCGATCAAATCTCCTTTGTTCATAATAGTTAATGATTTATAACTTGGATGACAAGCAATAATTTAGAATACGTTTAATTATTGCTTTAAAATAAGGTACTTACAAATTTATGTCCTTTTGTTGTATTACGCAATTTTTACTCCAAAAAAAAGTCGTAAACGCTTTGTTTTCTGTTCTTTGGAGATTTTTAAGGAGGGAATTAAAACGATTTAAGGTCAAATCAGAATTCTTTTGACAAGCCGAAGACATAGGTCGCAAAACTGGGGGGCATTTTAAAATATAGGTTGCTTTTCTAAGTAGGAGATACTGTTTAAATTTTGAATTTTAGAATGCTATGAAGCATTACAAATTAAACCGTCTAGACGGATGGGCATAAAAAAAGTCTTTAACAAATTTGTTAAAGACTTTTAGTTGGCCTACTAGGACTCGAACCTAGAATGACAGAATCAAAATCTGCTGTGTTACCATTACACCATAGGCCAGAATGAACGTTTTGTAAACAAGAACATTCTGTATATTGTTTTTTTGCTTCAAAGAAAATTAGTTGGCCTACTAGGACTCGAACCTAGAATGACAGAATCAAAATCTGCTGTGTTACCATTACACCATAGGCCATTAATTCACTAAAGCGAATGCAAATATAATTGTTACCTAGCTAAAAAAAAAATTTTGAGGCAACTATTTTTACTTTTTTTGATAAAAAAAAATACTTTTTATTTTTTCTGTTTGATAATTAGCCTTTTATAGAAACGTATTATTCATAGTAAATATCAAAAGTTCTATTTTCTTGCTCATCTGTCGAAATCTTAATCCAAACCGAAGATTCAGGAAAATAGTTTTCGACAAGACTAGGCCACTCAATGAAACAATAACTATTGTCGTCTAAAAGTTCCATCAAGCCAATAGAAAAGGCTTCTTCTTCAGATTTTAATCGATATAAATCAATATGATGTATAAGCGATTCTTCTACCTCGTATTGATTAATAATTGAAAAGGTAGGGCTAGAGGTGACGGTTTCTACGCCTAAGGCTTTACAAAGCAATTTGATGAAGGTTGTTTTACCCGCACCTATTTGCCCTAAAAAGGCGACTTTTTTACGTATTTGTATAATAGGCATTAATGCTGCCACAATAGCATCTAACTCATTAACAGAGCTTGCTATAAATTGTTGTCTCATGTTGCGTTTTAATAAAAAAAATCTGTGTACAGGACAAAAGTTTTTTTATCTAATAAAATATCGAATCTGCTTAGCATTTTATTAGATGTTAGATCGCTCCGCTTTTAGATATTAGATTTTAGACCCAATTAGGGCTCAATTGGGTCTA
>CACVAQ010000037.1:0-7657 GCA_902727865.1 uncultured Aureispira sp.
AGACCCAATTGAGCCCTAATTGGGTCTAAAATCTAATATCTAAAAGCGGAGCGATCTAACATCTAATAAAATGCTAAGTAGATTCGATATTTTATTAGATAAAAAAACTTTTGTCCTGTACACAGACCATATTATTATTTCGATGAACAAGAAATTAATGTTGGCACATCTTGCCATGTTCTTAGTTGCCTTGATTTATGCGGCTAATTTTACGATCGCCAAACCTGTTATGTCAGGCAACAGCCCTTATGTTCAACCCTTTGGATTTATTATGATGCGGGTTCTGGCAGCAACGAGTTTGTTCTGGTTGACGCATTTATTTTTTGTGCGAGAGCGCATCGACCTCAAAGACCTTTGGCGATTTGCCCTTTGTGGCGCTTGTGGTGTTGCAGGCAATCAATTGTGTTTTTTTTATGGGCTTAACTTAACCACGCCCATTAATGGCGCCTTGATTATGTTGACCACGCCTATTTTAGTTTTACTGCTTTCCATGCTTGTTTTCAAAGAAAAATTAACGGGCATGAAAGGCGGCGGCATTTTACTGGGTTTATCTGGTGCTATTCTGCTCATTGTAAATAATGATACCATGATTCCCGATGCCCCTAACCCAATGGTAGGCAATATTTTTGTTGGTATTAACGCTTCTTTTTATGCTATTTATTTGGTTTTGGTAAAACCCTTGATGTCCAAATACTCTCCGATTACGACCCTCAAATGGGTCTTTCTTTTTGGAACAATTTACGTATTGCCTTTTGGGTGGAATCAAATGCTGACCGTTGATTTTCAAGCCTTGCCTAGCTCTATCGTTTGGAGCATTGTTTTTGTTTTATTTGCGGTCACTTACTTGGCTTATCTACTCAATGGAGCGGCTTTATCGGTTGTAAAAGCTTCGGTTTCGAGTGCCTATATTTATTTACAACCCTTGTTGGCTAGTATCATAGCGGTAGCGGCTGGAAAAGATAAAATTACCTTTATGATGCTCTTAGCTGGGGCTTTGATTTTTGCAGGTGTCTTTTTAGTTTCTAAACGTCCAAAAGAAGTCAACAACAAAAGCTTGGACACCTAAAATGATGTTAATTTAATGCCTCACTTAATCTAAAAACAACCGCTTCAAATGCTTTCCTCAAAGACCTATTTGCCTGTTATCAATAGCCTTAGAGCTTTGGCTGCCACAGCGATATGCTTTTATCACTTTGTCTTAAGTACGGCCAATTATGTCGAGGAAGTTTGGGTGAGAACCCTTTTTTATTATGCTCAATATGGCGTTCCTTTATTCTTTGTCCTCTCTGGCATTGTGTTGCCTCTGGCAATGCTCAACAAGGAGTACCAACTCAAGGATTGGTCTACGTTTATGCTCAAACGATTGATTCGGCTAGAGCCGCCTTACGTAGTATCTTTGGTCTTGGCAAGCGCTTATTTAAGCTTTCAAAGCTATCGACATACAGGCGTTTTTGCATTTTCTGGAACGACTTTTTTATTACATTTAGGCTATTTAATTCCATTTGTAGATGGGCAGACCTGGATCAATCCTATTTATTGGTCTTTGGCAGTCGAATTTCAATTTTATTTATTTCTAAGTCTTGCTTTTATTGGATTCAAACAAGCTTTATTCCATCGTCGATTATTGATGTATAGTTTAGTATTGGGCGCCTCTTTTATTAGTCCTGAAAAAGCCCTTATTTTTCGTTGGTTGCCCTTGTTTCTGCTTGGGATTGTTTATGTATTACAAGAACATCAAATTATTTCGTTTAAAGAATATGCCCTAGTTTCTTTACTCTCTTTCGGCTTGATTTATTATCAGTTGGATTTACCTAATTTATGTGTCGCAATTTTCACCTTGAGCATCGTTCATTATTTCCCTAATTATAACCCTAAGTATAGCAACTGGCTAGGAAAAATATCGTACTCCTTATATTTGATTCACTTAATTATTGGACAGGCACTTGTCAATTTTTTATCGCATAGTTATCGACTCCCCTATCAAAAAGTTCTTGTCATTCTTCTAGGATATACCCTTAGTGTTTTTGTCGCTTGGGTGCTCTACAAATGGGTAGAATTACCTAGTAAAAAAGCCAGTGCTAAACTCAAATACAGCTCGACCAAAGCATAGGAATTAGCCCAATTTACAAACAAACGAAAACAATTAGGTTCTTTGACAACTGTTCTCACGAAGTAATTTTTGCATTAATAATAAAAAGTAAGCTTTGGGACCAAAATTTTTAGATGTTAGATCGCTTCGCTCTTAGATTTTAGATTTCAGCCACTAGACTAAAGATTGATTACCAACAACTTAGTCTAACATCTAAAAATCAGCTAAGAGCTATCTGTTATTTAAATATTTGGCAAAAATTAGCTACGGGGAGTCTTTGAGTTGTCAAACAACCAACAATTAATTCAATTTTTTTTCCCTTGAAATGAATTATTTTATAATTTTTAGAGTTTAACCTTTCGAATCAATGCTTAATCATTCAAATGGTCTTTTCTTTTATTTAGCCTAGTGATTGGCATTATTATCAAAAATAAAGGCCTTTAAAACCAAATATAACATGGCAAATAAACTACATGAATTACTTGCTTTAGAGCAAGACCGAAAAAACAAAGGCAACCAAGCAATTGGAGAGACCAAGAAACTTTTTGAAAAAAAAGCCCCTCATTTTGACGGCATGACCAAGCGTTATGTTTCTATGGAAGAAAATTCGGAGCAAATTCCTGACGAACGGAAGGAAATTGTCACCACCGTCAAAGCAAGTTTGGAAGAAGCTATTGCGCTTATTTCAAAAGGAATTGATGCCCACCTTTCTAAAGAGGAAACCAATGCTTCTGGTGTTGCACGGGCAGAACTAATCGTTGGGGACACGAAGTTAGGTACTTTTTCTGCGACTTCATTATTAGCCTTAGAAAGTCATTTAAATAAACTAAAAGACCTTTATGCTCAAATTCCTATTTTGGAAACAACCAAAAAATGGCAATTGGATACGCAACAAGGAATTTATAGAACAGAGGAGGAAGTCAAATTCCGTTCTGTCAAACGTCCAAAAGTAATTGTTAAGTACGAAGCTACAAAAGAGCATCCTGCCCAAACAGAATTATTATATTTGGATTTCCAAGTGGGGAAATACGAAACCGTCTATACTTCTGGACGTATCCCATTAGCACAAAAAAATGAAATGGTTTTACGTGTCAATCAACTTTTGGAAGCAGCTAAAGTCGCTCGCTCAAAAGCCAATAACGTAGAGGTCAAAAACATTAAGTTGGCTAAAAAAGTATTTGATTTTATCCACAAGGATATTTTATAATTTGACAATCAAGCCATTGTCAAATTAAATTTAATCAAGGCATTGACCGTCGCTTTGCGGCGTAGCAATAACAGAGCTAGTCTCAGCTTTAGATGAATTGTTATTACAATCGAAATCATGTGATTCAGACAAAATGGTTCATGATTCGGTTCATCAGTTTTAGTCTTTCGCTCTGCAGCTTTATAGTTTAACACTTTCTCTTGAAAATTATATCTCTTCAAAGCCTAGTGCACAAGTTCGATTCTTGTCTGTTCCACCAATCAATTTTATACCCACTGGAACGGTAGCTCAGTGGCAGAGCAAGGGTTTCTGTTCATAAAGGAGAATAATACTCAGAAGAATTTCAGGTTCGCTCTCGTGGCCAAATTGGTAAAGGCGTTTGTCTGAAGAACAAATTAGAAATTAATACAGGTTCGAGTCCTGTCTAGAGCATGGCAGTCGCAAGGTAAGAGCGGCTGCCACCTTTTTTTTTTGGAAAGATTATTGCTGTAAACGTAATGTAGATTTTACAAGCAAAACCATTTGACCTTCCATAGCTTAGTGGTCTTTTATTTGTTTTATCAGAACAAAACACTATATTAGAGTTAAATAAATGTTTGACTTCAGTCATCTCATTTTTTAGCAATCAGTCCCTAAAATAGAAACTACATTCTCCTAAACAGACCTATCTCGCTGTTTTAATTCTATTAGTTGTACATCATGAATCAATCCTCTTATAGTAATAAACTACTATTTATAAGTTTATTTTGCTTATTTCTTAGCCATTTTTGTCTAGGTCAAGTGAGCAAAAAGACCTATCAGACCATTCTAGCCAACAATGTAGATCTTGTTAAGATTCATATTGAAGGTGCTAATGTAGAAGTAAAAGAAACCAAGGGTTCTCGAATTTTGGTAGAAACAGTCATCAGATTATCTGTTCCGAATGAAGCCCTCTTAAATTTTGTGATTAAAAATGGTCGTTACACGCTTGTACAAACCCAAGATGAATCTAGGCGAGAATTGTTATTAGAAGTAAAAAAAGATAAAAATGTTATTCTGGTAAAAGGAGAAGCCTGTACGGAACAGGTCACGTATACCATTTATGTTCCTTCTTTCATTAAAGCCCTCAAAACATAATTAAGTAGATGGACAAAAATAATTAACACTAAAATAGGGCATCTACTTATCACACTTATTTGTCGTAAAAATTTGTTCGACGACGCTCTACCTCCAAGAAAAAATGCTTCCGATTTCTCAAGAAAAATCCAAAACTAATTGCCATTAAAACAAGACCAACCAATGTCCATTTGGTTATGGTTACAAGGTTCGCCCAATAGACCACATCGGGCAGTTCTTCAGGAAAATTAATCACTAGAAAGGCAAGGTGCGTATTCTCCACATAATCCACCAATAAAATCAGCAAAGGCATTATAATCAGCATTCTATATTGGGTTGCTTGAAATAAGAACACCAAAATCAAACTCATAAACGATCCATAAAACAAGGGAAACAGGCTATCCAAAATTAAGGTCGTAAACACACAAACCGTTCGACCAGTCTCCCCATAGGCCTTGATTTGCTCATAAGCTTCTTCTTGCGAGTAATTCAACATCGTATCCAATATTTGGATACGAGCATTAGATCCATCAATCGGCTGACCAACGCCAATAACGAGTGCGGCAATCGCCATTAATATAGCACAGATACAAACTCCAACAAACAATACCCAAAGGTTTTTTTCACTGTAACTTCGTACAATAAAATCGACCAACGTCTCCATCTTAAATTTCATAAAACCGAATTATGGTGCTAAACGTTCGATGGTCCATTTCTTAGGATCCAATTCTACTAAAGTGTACAACAAGCGATCGTGTAGGCGGCTACTTCTACCTTGCCAAAACTCTATCTTATATGGTTTTACGATATATCCGCCCCAGTGTGGAGGTTTAGGCAGTTGATCTTCTTCGGCATATTTTTCTAATAATTCGGCAACGTTATTTTCTAACAAGTTTCGATCGTTCAAAACTTCGCTCTGAGGAGAAGCCCACGCGCCAATTTGGCTTCCTTTTGGACGGCTTTGAAAGTATTCCGTCGATTGTTCTTCTGTCAACGGGTACGCTGTACCTTGTATTCGAACCTGTCGTTGCAAGGCTTCCCAAAAGAACACCAAGGACACATTCGGGTTTTCTTTTAATTCTTGCCCTTTACGACTGTTATAATTGGTGTAAAACCGAAAACCTTCTTCGCTCACTCCTTTTAGCAAAACAATTCGAGCCGAAGGAACGCCTTCTTTCGTTGCCGTTGCCAAGGTCATTATGTTAGGCTCTCCTATTTTGGTATCGTGTGCGGCTTTAAACCACTTTTGAAATTGGCGGATTGGCGATTCAAAAACATCCGATTCTTCTAAAACAGCTAAGTTATAATCTTCTCTTAAATCCTCTATTTTAATTTTCTTTTCGTCCATCTGATTGGGTCTATTTGTAATTCTACGGATAGGTACTATTTTTCGTGTCACAATATTACAAAAAAAATAGCAAAACGTAAGATAAGCAGGACTTTTGAAACGCTGATAATTAGATAACAAGGGACATTTTTTTTGCTATAAAAAAAAGGAAGTCCTACTTGTCGCAGCACTTCCTTTTATTTTTCTATTGATGGAACTTCAGTAATACGGCTTTTTGTGTTTTGTCTTACGAGAATATTCCTTTTTGCCTTTGTGTACGTGATTTATTTTCTTGTATCCAGTTGGATTTTCTTCTAAGTAGAATGCTCTTTGAGCAGCGCCCAATGCCTTTTCTAAATCTACTGTGACTTTCATCAATTGCGTTTTTTTAGAATTTTTCGCATATACTCGAAGCTTTTTTTTGTTCATTTTCATGCTCTTAAGTTTTTATTTTTGTTGTTTGTCTTTATAACAAAAATAGGGTCCCTTTTTGTTCCTCCATTCTTGTTTTTCTAAAAAAAACAGGTCTACAAATAGAATCATATGGTCAAATACGATTAATATTATTATCTTAATTTATCTTTGCTCCGTTTGAAACCCGAAGGAAGCGAACTAAAGCGTAGCGCTCAGGAACCGAGCAAAGCGAGCTAACAAACCTAGTGAACGAATCAACGGAGTATTAAATTTGTAGTCCCCGCTTTCTCACTTATTTAATGAAATCATGAATCGCCTGAAAGACTTTTTCTATTATTCTCGTACAGAACGTAATGGCATAATAACCTTAATTTTCATTTTATGCTTGTTCCTCCTCTTGCCCTATACCTATTCCTATTTTTCGACAAAAACATTGTTTAATTTTAAGCCTTGGCAAGTAGATATTGCGGCCTTTGAAGCGGGTCTTTCACAAAAAGCATTGGAGAAAAAGCGTACGAGCAAATGGAAACAAAAGTCGTTTGGAGATAAAAAAGGGGCTACGGTGGTTTTACAGCCTCAAGTATTTGACCCCAATACCGCAAGTTCCCTAGACTTGGAAGCGATGGGGCTGCCTCCCAAAACCATTAAAAGTATTTTAAACTATAGAGCCAAAGGGGGACAATTTAAAGACAAAGAATCCTTAGAAAAAATATATACCTTATCGCCAGAACATTATCAACAGCTGTATCCTTTTATTGATTTGGCGCCTCGATTCGAAAAAACAGCCCTCGAAGCCTCCGAGTCACGCCCCTTGCCTCCCGCCTTTGATTTTGATCCCAACACGGCTACCAAAGAAAGTTTTGAAGCCTTAGGCTTGGCCAACAAGACAATTCGAAGCATTCTCAATTATAAAGCAAAAGGAGGTCAGTTTAGAAAAACAGAAGATTTTCAAAAAATATACAACCTGCCCGATAGTGTTTATCAGCATCTCAAAGCGAATATTAAAATTATTCCTCAGCCTAAATATTCCGCAAAAAAGAACTATCCGCCAAAAGTCTATCGCAAAATTGACATCAACACTGCCAAGGTAGAAGATTTCGAACAATTTAGGGGCATTGGGGCTTCTTATGCCAAACGCATTCTAAAAATGAGAGAAAATTTGGGGGGCTTTTGGCAGGTAGCGCAAGTCGGAGAATTGTATAAGCTACCTGATTCGACGTTTCAAGCCATGCGCCCCTATTTGGAATGCGATCCTGTTCCGCTTCATAAAATCAATATCAATACAGCAACGGTTGATGAATTGAAGGCGCATCCTTACCTCCGCTGGTATCATGCCAAGGCAATTGTTCACTATCGAGAAACGGAAGGGCTTTGGAAAAGTGTTGATTTGGTGCAAATTTTAACAGAATTTGACGACAACAAAGGAACCTTCCAAAAAATTAAACCTTACTTAACGATAGATTAAACATTATTAGCAACTCGCAAAAACAATCAAAAAATCTATTTTTTTTACGGTTCCTTAACA
>CACVAQ010000037.1:7757-9833 GCA_902727865.1 uncultured Aureispira sp.
TTAACAACTGTTTGAATTCTCAACTCGTTTATAGAACTACTTGCGTTAAAAGGGCGATTCGACTCTGTGCAGTTAAGTATAGAAGAAAAATCCCGACAATAAAATCTTTTTTTTTGATTGTTTGAACGCAAAAAATCTGTAAACGGTACACCTCCTAATGAAAAATATAGTTTTGCAAGCATCATAATTGTAGACTAGTTTTATATTCTTGTAGTACTTGCTATCTTTGCAGTTAAAATTAATAGTAAAGCGAGAAATATGGCTAAAATACAGGAGAATCCAAAAGAAAAGTATAAAATTCCAGGCAACCAACTCTACGTGACTAGGGTTAGTAACTTGTGGCGTATATTCGGTGCCAACAAAACGGATAAAAGTAAACTTCATTTAAAATATCTAATCTACTTTCTTTCGATTGTATCAACTCCTTTGCAATGGTTGCAACGACTCGTTTTTAAATTCAAATTACGTGATGTAGATTTATCAAAAACATCTCCTGTCTTTATTTTAGGGCATTGGCGCAGCGGAACAACACACATTCATTATACTTTAGCAAAAGACAAGCAGTTTGTTTATTTGAATAACTTTCAAAGTTTTTTCTTTAACATTTGTATGTCTAAGATGAAATGGTTCAATCGACTTTTGGCGCCCATGGTTCCTAGTACACGTCCTATGGACAACATGGAAATGGCGCTGACCAAACCACAAGAAGAAGAACAAGTATTGAGTAATATTAGCGATACAGCTGGGGTCAATAGTTTTTATTTCCCTAAGAACCGTTCGTATTTTTATAAGTTTAATTTATTTCAAGGAATTTCTGACAAAGAGTATGCTCGATGGCAAAAAGATTATTCCTATATTCTTAAATTAATTTATAAAATGAATGGCGAGGGGCGCTTGTTATTAAAAAACCCTAACAATACGGCGCGTATCAAACAATTGTTAGAGTTATTTCCAAATGCAAAATTTATTTACATTCATCGCAACCCTTTTCAAGTCTACTTATCGACCAAGCACTTAAACAGAATTGTACTGAGAAGCCAACGCTTGCAAGAGATTACGGACGAGGAAGAGGACAATATTATTTTGGAAAATTATCGCTTAATTAACAAAGGTTATCTTGAAACAAAAGCCTTACTTCCCGATAATGCCCTCGTTGAAATTGCTTACGAAGATGTAGGCACGGAAAAGGAGTTGGAGCTATTCAAAAACATGTATGAAACGATGTCTTTGGGCGATTGGAAGGAAATGGAGCCTAAGGTAAAAGAGTATCTATTGTCTAAAAAAAGCTACAAGAAAAACCCTTATATTCCCATTGATCCTGCGATGGTCAAACGCATTCAAACCGAATGGCGTTTTATGTTCGACGAATATGGCTATGATTTGGAGTATAAAGATGAGAGCCGCCCTACAGTATAAAATTAAAAAAGAAGCTTTAAGTAGATGGACACTTAGTTCCCGTTTTAAAGCTTCTTTTTTTTAAGAAAATATTTTGCAAGCTCCATTACAACCATTACGTAAAACTTAGGTTGTTTAGCAATGTCTAGGAAATGTCCTATGCCCTTTTCTTCTTTTGCGAATAGACGTCGATAGAAGCTCCCTAGCGCAAAAAATCAAAGTCGATTCGACTCGAAAAAGTCCCAATACTTAGGGTCTTCGTCTTCAAAAACAGCTGCGCCATCTTCTGCAAAAGCCAACTCAAACTCCTTAATGGCCGAAGTTTGGTCTCCTTCTTCAAAATAGCATTGAGCCAAACGGAAATGCAAAAATGGATTGCCCGCTGCTTCAAAAAATGTCTTCGCTCTATTCAAGGTTTCTACGCCTCCTTTATAATTTCCTACTTGGAAGTTAATATCTCCAATCGAAACCAACAACCAAGTTCCTGCGGGATATTGTGTTTTGGGTTCTGGTAATAAATCAAACGCTTTCCAGAATTTTTTGAGGGCAGGACGGTATTTTTCAATTTCCATGTACTCGTCTCCTCTCTCGCAAAGTTCTTCAATTCGGTCAAATACTTGGTCTCCAGGATATTCGTGCTCCATAATTTTTTTTGTGAGAATGTAATCAATAAAATTATTC
>CACVAQ010000038.1 GCA_902727865.1 uncultured Aureispira sp.
ATTTCAGATATACCTTGGTAAGATATGGTATACCTATCATCATGATGGAAAATTTTATTTAACAAGTGAAACTATTTGATAAATAGCAAGCAAACCACTCAAGCGTTAAATTTGACCAACCTTTATTCAAGTAATAAAAAGGATCAGTTTGAAATAAAGAGACTGTTCATTAAACTGTGTCAATAGATTTAGCTAAGTATGGTGTAAATTATTGCTGAACAATTATTTTTTTTGTCCATATTTTGTTTTGTCCACTCACTCTGACAAAGTACATCCCGTTTTGCAAAAAAGCTACGGACACAGCACATTTTTGAGTTTGAGGAGGTACTATTTTTTGTAAAACGACTTGCCCATTAATATTTACAATATCTAAAACGGATACTTCTTCATTCACATTTTGAAGCTCCAAAGTAAATTGATCAGCAACAGGATTTGGATACAAATAAAGAGCATTTTCCATTTGACTTTCCTCAATAGTTGCTGTTGAGTTATATAAATTACAACTGAATGTTGACCCTGGTTCAATATACCCTTGGGGCGTCAAGGATTTACCAACAAAAGCTGGGTGATTTATAGGATAGCGAGCACATCTAAAAACATTATTACTAGTAGCAATGGTATTTTGATGGATGAGTCCTGTATTATTCACAGGGTTCACATACTCCCAAACCATAACTCCAAGGGTATCCACTTCAAAAAAACGTCCTCCAACACCTTCACAAATTAAAGTATTTCCATTTGGTAATCGTTGTACACCAGAGATAATATTAGAATAAAAATCTGCTGGATTAGGTGCTTGATAAGTCCAATCATACGTTGTTGGTCCATAAGCACCTCCTAAATAAGTATAATTTCCAACCGAATCAACTGGCAAATTAATGGTATTAATTTCTGAATAACTTTGACCTACCGCCGTACCTGCATCATTGTTAAATACAATAATTTTTCCTGCCTCATGGAGTGTGTCTGCGATCCATTGCGCATGATGTTGAAAAAACAAGGTCTGGTCTCCAGCAGTTCCTTGTTGATAAGACGCTGGGTTTCCCCAACGATACAACAAATCGCCTCCTTTTCCTGAGTTTCCTCCTGAAGAACTTGCCGCTTCTAAAGTTGTTGTAGAATGATCCACAATCCAAAGTTCATTAAAAGCACGAACACTAATAACGATTTGATCTAAAGTAGCATTATAAGCCACACCATTAAAATGCAACCAATCCGTTCCTGTATGACTTAAATAATTGATATCTATGTGCTCTGGATGCTGAGATACATTGCCGTAATTATCTTTCCCTGAATCTGCATCTTGTATCAAATGATCCCAAGCCTTCCACTCCCAAACTACAGTACCTCCCCCATTAACATAATCGGGTTGTATCTCTAGAATTTGCTCAGAGTTAATAGAAGCATTGGAAGTCAAGCTTCCCGCTTGAACCACTTCTGCTTGACTTCGTTCATCCCTAACAATCAATAAAATATTGCCATTTGGTAATGGTTCTATATCGTGGTGTTGTCTACCATGTGTTGTTTGTGCTGAATAAGACCAAATCACATTGTTATTCCAATCAATAAGCTCAACTATTCCAAAACTACTTCCTGTATTTCCTGACCTACCACTCCTTAAAATACTCCCATCGTCCATTAAGTAAACTGAAAGCCCAGGCTTATAATTACTACTCCACTGATGCACTTTTTCTCCACAGTTGTCAATAAGATAAGTCGTATCACTTCTAATTGGAGTAAACAAAGTATAGCCATCAAAAGCAGCAGGAGTATTATTAAATAAGCCGACAGTTTGTTGTGCTTGCACACTAATAGCAAAAAGCAACAAAAAAGAGTAAATAAGAATCACTTTCATTCCGTTTGATTTGATTATAATTGCAATAAATTTTAGTGACTAGCGATGCAAAAAACGAAGTAATAGCGGGCTATTCCGAGGCTTTTTAAAGAAGTTAGTTGCAAAATTTAGCCGTCAATAGATTATCATTTATTTAGATCAGGCACTTACTTGCTAAAAAGTAGCCCTAATTATAAAGTAACAAATTTACGCTTTCATTTTCAAATTCGTTATAGATTAATGATATTTTATATTTTCGCTTTAGGCATTTTTTGTTCCTGCAACTAATAGAAGTTGTTTAGAGTTAAGTAGTACTCAAATATGCATTGTAAAATCAGCGCAGCTAAATCATTTTTACCCTAGGCTATACCTTTGTATCTTATACAAGCCCGTTCGCTACGCTCCTATTGAATTAGATACGCTGCGCCTTTCGGGTCTCCTGAGAATACTAGAATTTGGTTCGTTTTCGCCACTTAATGGAATGTGGTTTTATTTATCATCGTATTTGATTAATACTCCGTTGATTTTTTAGTTTTTACTTCGTGAGCCTTTGTTACTTACGTGAGGTCGCTTCGCTTAGTTCGGGTTCTATAAAAAACATAAAAAAGCATCTTGCATTAGTTTGATTATCAGCTTTTTAATACTTTTACAAAAAAAATCATCTTACTGATAATCAAAGCGAAGCACTCATGCAATAAACTAATACGAGTTTTCAACGGAGTAATGCTATTCATTTTGATTTAAAAATCTTCACCTTCATCAACACTATAAAATATGAAATCTTTACTCCTCTTTTTATTTTTAATCCCTATCGCCCTCTTTGCGCAAGAAGAAGTCGAGCAGTACAACAAGGGGATCAAAGCACACAATTCTGGCGATTATTTAAAAGCCATTGAATGCTATGAAAAATGTTTGGCAATTAATTCCCAAAATAAGGATGCTGCCCTTAATCTTGGCATTGCTTATTATAATACCTCTCTTACGGACTTCAACAAAAAAGAGTACGATAAGTGTATCCAAAGTTGCCAAAAAAGCCTACGCTATCAACCAGAAAACGCAGAGGCTTATTACATGATTGGCACGAGTCAACAAATTCAGAAAAAATATACCGAGGCGATTGCTAGTTATACACAAGCTCTAAAGATAAATAACACTTCGGCAAAATACTATGCTGCTCGTGCTTGGGTTTACAATGACCAAAACGACCGTAAAGCTAGACTAGCCGATATGAAAAAAGCGGTAGAATACGAGCCTAAGAATGCCGAATATCAGTTTAATTGTGGGAAGTTCAAACAAAATGTAAGTCCAGAAGAGTTTAAAACTGCTGGAAAAAATTACACCAAAGCAATTGAGTTAAAACCTGATTATGCAGAAGCTTATACCGAGCGAGCTGCCTTTTATATGACGTTTCAAGAGTTCAAAAAAGCCTTAGTTGATTTGAAAAAAGCCAAAGAATTGGGCGCTGAAGTTTCTCATTTGATGGAAGCAGCACAATTTGAATTGGAAATGCTAGAAGAAAATTAAACCTTCCTTCTTGCTTGTTATAAAACAGAAAAAAGCTGTGCGTTTAATACGCACAGCTTTTTTTTATGTCTTCTTATCCAAAAGTCGAAGGACTGAACTTAGTTCATACGCTCATCCAAAATTTTTGAATTTTCTTTCATATTTTCATAAATACCAGAAGAAATTGCTTGAGAAATACGTCTAGTTACACTCTCCCGTACGGTCTTAATATCTGTAATTGCAGGAGCATCGATTTTGCTCGTTACATTGACAATATAAACACCTGTTTTACCACCTACAGCACCAGACATTTGCCCAACAGCTGTGTTTGCAGCTAAACCAACTACCTTAGGTTCTGTACCGTCAGAACCAACCGTAGCCGTTCCATATTTTACATTCGTAGCACTTTGTTTGATCACATTATACTTTCCAGCAATAGCATCCAAAGAAGTTAGAGAAGCTAATTCTCCTTTAACGATCGCTGTTTTCTTTTGATTACGCAACGTTGTTTCAACTTCTGCACGAACTTGAGGATCTGCCGTTGTTGCCAAGCCTTTCTCTACTTTAGAAGCAAGCGCCATGATTACAAATTTCTCTGTATAGCCCAACTCATCGTTGTCAACAGCATAAGCACTTCCAGTTACGTCCCCAACTTTTGTTTCAGGAAGATGTGCCCAAGCGATAATACTTGCAGCAGTTGAATTTTTACCTAGCCCCGAAATATCAAAAGCACCTTTTTCCAAACCAGCGACAGGAGCTACGGTCAATCCTTTTGCCTTCGCTGCTTTTTTCATTTCCTCTAACGTTCTATTTGTAGAAATGAACTCAACAGCTTCCCTTTTCTTAGCTTCTGTTGTTTTTCCTGTCGGAATAATAGCTTCTTCCAATACCGCAATACGGATACCTACTCTATCTGTTTCGTACTTCGTATCTGTAATTTGAATCAAATGCACTCCAAACTGAGTGTACAATAAAGTATACTCATTTTTCTTACCTGTATAGAACATATATTCTTTGAACTCAGGTACAAAGCTTACATCTTTTCCTTGCCATCCCAAATCTCCACCAGTAGAGCTTGAACCATCTTGGCTAAATGCCAATGCCAAAGAATCAAAAGAAGCCGTAGGATCGGTTTCTAAAACATTCTTAATAGAATCCAACAAAACTCTTGCATTTTGACCCGCTGTAGGATCTTCTGCACGAATTAAAATATGACGTGCTTTCACTGAATCTGGAAGGCTTTTTTCACCTATTTTTTTCAGTACTTTATATTTTTGTCCTTGAACATAAGGTCCAAAAACAGTTCCTTCTGCTGCATCAAAAATAGAATCAACCATAGATGCAGGAACATCCGCAAGCGTAGTCATTTCTGTTTCCGTATAGAAGGTTGACGAAAAGTCTTTCGTGTATTGTAAAACAACACTAGAATCTTCTTCTCCTGTTTTAGCTGCCCTAAGCTCTACGGCACGCTCTTCCATAGAAGTATAATACAACAAAGAATCTTCCTTAGTTGGTGCAACATCAAATACAACATATTCAATGTTCGCAGTCGCTTCACGCTTAAACTGTCTAGCATTAGCGGCTATATAATCCTTCATTTCTTTGTCCGATACGCTTACCTCATTCTTAATATTAGTATAAGGAATACGTACGTAGTCAAAGTTATAACCTGTTTCTTGAAGGTTGTTTTCCATTTCTGCCATCCAAGTTGGGGTATAAATACCTTTCTCCAAAGCAACGAAATACTTATCTTGTAAAGCTCTAGTTTTAACACTTTTTTCCAAAGCCAACCAGTCTCTTTGTTGGTCCAACAACTGCTCTTGTTGCTTTACGTTTCCGTCAGCTCTCTTAATCAAAGCGCTTGTATTCTTATACATAGCGATCATTTCCTTTACTTGATCTGTATTAACTTGTCTAGTTTTTTGATCAGCTAAACGGCTTTGTACAATAGGGCTCAATAAACTAGCATCTTTACTTAGAAATAGATCGCCCATTTCAGTAGAGGTGACCTCCATTCCAGCAGCGAGTGTTTTTTGCATCAATAACTTCTCTCCTACAATCCGCTCCCAAACTTGTGCTTGAATCTCTTCTTGAAGGTATCCAGCTCCTTTGTATTCAGAAGCATATCCTTGTACCAAATCGTTAGAAACTTTCTCTCCGTTGACATAACCAACTGTTGCTGATCGACCAGAAGCGGTATTCGCACCAGGACTAATATCCATAAATAGAAATGAAGCGACACCAACGAAAACTAATCCCATCATCACCCAACCAAATCGGTTTCTAATTGTCCCTAATAAAGCCATCTTTTATCTGTATTTTACCTTGTTCATACGTTAGAGTTGTTCTGAACGCATTTTATTATTCTTATTAATATTGGTTTAATTCATTCCTTTTTGGACAAAGTACTCTTTTCCAAAAAGGGAAACGGCACAAAAATACATTTTTTTATGAAAAAAAGCGGAATCTCTCCAATTGATTCCGCTTTTTTTTCTTTTAGTTTAGCGCTTTACTATCTTTAAGTAGTATTTTATTGGGCGGGACATCAAATATAAGGCTAAGGTTATTTCGAAGAGCCCTTCCCTAATTTCTGATAAAATCAATTGCGTATAGCGACACATTTGTCCGAAAAAAAGCAGTTCGTAAATTTCATCTAATTAATTGCCCATAGAACACAACAACTTAACACCCCACATAAGTCACTGGCAATCAATGACATTTTACATATAAAACATATAAAAAACAGTACAGCTATACAATCAATCGCACAGCCCGCAATAAAGAGGGCGCATCAACTACTAATTAAACTAAATTACACTTATTACTTAAAATAAAAGATAAGATATGGCAGAATACAAAATACCGAATACCTTGGAAGAAGTCGCCGAAAACTTCGACCCATTACACCCCACGATGAGTCCAAATATGGCTTTTCAAGAAAGCTCTAGGTGCCTTTTCTGCTACGACGCACCTTGCATACAAGCCTGTCCAACAAGCATAGATATACCTTTATTTATAAAACAAATCAATACCGGTAATATAGATGGTGCATCAAAAACCATTTACGATGCCAATTACTTTGGTAATATTTGTGGCAAAGTATGTCCGACAAAAGTACTTTGTGAAGGCGCTTGTGTTCATAATCACCAAGATGTAAAACCGATTGACATTGGTAGCTTACAAGCATATGCGACCTCTCATACGATGAGTATAGGCAAGCATATTTATCAAGCAGGGGTAGATAATGGTAAAAAAGTAGCCGTTATCGGTGCGGGACCTGCTGGTATTAGTGCTGCTTGTGAGCTGAGGTTGCTAGGGTATCAGGTTGATATATTTGAAGCAAAAGCACAAGCTTCTGGCTTGGCCTTATATGGCGTTGCTCCTTACAAAATCACAAACGAAGAAATCATTGCTGAGATGGAATATCTCCAAGCACAATTTGAATACAATATTTACTACAATCAAGCGATTACAACTAAAGAGCAACTAAATGATTTAGAAAGTAAGTATGATGCCATTTTCTTAGGAATAGGCATGGGCGGTACTAGGTCCTTAGGTATTGCTGGTGAAAATTTAAAAAACTGTATTGGTGCAACTGAGTTTATAGAAAAATTTAAGCTAAACCCATTAGATACCTATATTGGAAAATCTGTTGTTGTTGTTGGAGGAGGAAATACAGCTATGGATGCTGCTTCTGAAACAGCTCGAATGGGGGCGCAAGTCCATTTGGTTTATAGAAGAGATCAAAAAGGAATGGGGGCTTATTCTTTTGAATATGATTTGGCAAAAATTGCAGGAACGATAGGTTTGTTCAATACCAACCCCCTTGAAATTATAGGCACGGACCAAGTTGAAGGGATTCGTTTAATTAAAACAGAAGTAGTTGATGGTCGAGTAAAAACGATTGACGGAAGTGAATTTACGGTCGATTGTGACATGGTCATTTTAGCCACAGGTCAAGCCAAAATGCCTGACTTCTTAAGCTTAATTGAGGGCTTAGAATTAGATTCGAAGAACAGAATTATTTGCACGGAAGGTTACCAAACAACAAACCCTAAATATTTTGCTTCTGGTGATGCGGTCAATGGTGGTGCTGAAGTTGTGAATGCTGCGGGAGAAGCAAAAGTATCTGCCCAACGTATACACGAATGGTTAAACAGTAAGGGGTAAGATGTGCCTTTCCTAATTACTTTTCTTTTAATTCTAATTAAGAAACAGTAAAAAAAGAGCAACATTTTATTTTTTGACCGTTCCTAAGACGGTTGTACTTATTGTCTTTTATTAAAATAAAACTATAAGAAATGATAGATATATCAGCAAATTTAGCAGGAATTAAGTCTCCAAATCCATTTTGGCTAGCTTCTGCTCCACCCACCAATTCTGGCTACCAAATCATGAGAGCTTTTGAGGCTGGTTGGGGTGGTGCCGTTTGGAAAACATTGGGCGTTCCTGTTGTAAATGTTTCCAGTCGCTACGGTGCTTTAAATTATAGAGATACCCGCATGATGGGTTTTAACAATATTGAATTAATCACAGATCGCCCCCTCGTCGATAATTTGCGAGAAATGGAAGAAGTAAAAAAATACTTCCCAGATCATGCTATTATTGCTTCTTTGATGGTAGACACTCGTGAAGAATGGCATCAAATTGTGAAAGATGTTCAAAATGCAGGTGCAGATGGAATCGAACTAAACTTTGGCTGCCCACATGGAATGTGTGAACGAGGAATGGGATCAGCCGTTGGACAAAATCCCAATACCTTAGCTACAATTACCTCTTGGGTTATGGAGGTTGCAAAGGTTCCTGTTATTGTAAAATTAACCCCAAACATCACAGATGTTACGGAACCAGCAAGAGCTGCCCGAACAGGAGGAGGAAATGCTATTTCTTTAATTAATACCATTCAATCCGTTGTCAATATTGATTTAGATACTTTTTGCCCGACTCCTAGTGTTGGCAATCAATCTACGAATGGTGGCTACTGCGGTCCTGCCGTAAAACCGATTGCCTTAAATATGGTTAAAAACTGTGCCTTAGATCCAAATATCCGTTTACCAATTTCTGGAATTGGCGGTGTTGAATCATGGAAAGATGCGGTAGAATTTATGCTTTTAGGGGCTAGTAATGTACAAGTTTGTACAGCTGTAATGCACTATGGCTTCGGAATTGTTCGTGAAATGGAATCTGGCTTGCGCCAGTTCATGGCAGACAAAGGGTTTAATAAATTAGATGACTTTATTGGCCTGTCTTTAGATAAAATGAAAGAATGGAAAGACCTGAACTTGGAATATAAAGTAAAAGCGGAGATCAATACCGATAAATGTGTTGGCTGTCAACTCTGTTATATTGCCTGTGAAGATGGCGCTCATCAAGCGATTAAATTAGAAAAAGGAACTCGTGTACCTGCTATTATTGACGACAATTGTGTTGGCTGTAATCTTTGTTCTTTGGTCTGTCCTGTTGACGACTGCATTACAATGGTTCAAACGGACAATGGAACTCAATTTAAGTCTTGGCAAGACAAAATGGATGAAAATTCTGTTCCGACGACCTTTAATGATCAGCGTGGTGGCGGTGTAGGGCATTATGTTCCTAAAGTTTCGGATGCCTTGAAAAAGTAATTTCCAGATACTACATAAGCCTTTATATTGAAGATTTGAAAACGATCATACGCTTGTATTTTCCTTTTCAAATCTTCATTTTTTTTATAGCTTAATGACTTAGCAAAAGTAAACAAGTCGGGTACTCCCACTCAAGGATCAGGAGGAAGTTACTTATCCAATGAAATTCATTATCCTGTCTCCAAAATGAGAACGTCTAGCGATACGACCGAAGATATGCCTCAAGGACATTTACATATTAAGAATGTTGCTGATAAGGAAGAATTAATTTCTCGTATTGTCAGTACTTTAAATAAAAAATAAGCCCTTTATGCGATCATTATTTTTAGCTATCTTAATCATCCTAAGTTTCAAGCTTTCTGCACAAGACAGTCCTCGTCATTGCTTAAGGACAAACATTGAGATTCACAATGATGGTCGAGTCTTTGAATTTATCGTAGACTCTATTTATACCAATACAAAAGGAGAGAAAGTCTATCTTTATAAAGAAGAAATTTTTCAGCGTTTAAAAGCAATTGGAGTGGTCAAATTACCCCCCAAAGGTAACTTACCTAAGGTCAAAAAATTAAAGCTTAATGCTGTTGGAACAAAAGGAATTCATCTAAGTGCGTATTGGGATTTTGATTTAAAAAAAGCAGATAAAAAGCTTGATTTTTTTGCAAAAACACATGGTGGATACCCCGACCCTAAAAAATTAAATGCGTTTAATTTTTTAGGAAAGATGAATAGTCCAGTACGAATGAAATTAACCATTCTGCCTACAGCCTCCGATTTATCCGCAAAGCAATTAGCTGCCGAAACCATGACGGTAGAACTTACAATTCATCCACATCCTATTTATTCTAATC
>CACVAQ010000039.1:0-2599 GCA_902727865.1 uncultured Aureispira sp.
AGAACAATTATAAACACATTATTGTATCAATTTATATAACCACCCCCCAATAGTTTGCTTATGAAAATGACTTATTATATGTATACATGTATACTTTTGCTGTTGACAACGGCTGGAGTATCGGCACAATCTTCTGTCTACTTCTTTTATAATCCAGCTTGTATGCAAAAGTTTGATTATGAACGGGTAAATACCTTTCATGATATTGCTTATACCGATTATTATATTTCTATTAATCAGGAAACTAAAGCAATTTTTAGAGTTCAAAAAGATCCTTTGAATTTGAATAAGAAAGTAGTCAATGAAATTCCTGTCAAGCCGTTTATGTGCGAAGATCGTGGAAATATAACCGATGTGTTGATGGATGCGATTAATTCTAATCGAAAAATGGCGTACATGGTTGTCGAAGCAGGGAATCAATACATTTTGTATGAAATTCGATCGGTTTCTACACTAAAAGAAAATCAGTCGGCAATCACTTACGAAGATCCTACTTATGGTTTTAAATACGACTACTTAGTCTCCAAGCCTGGAGAAATTTTAAACAAACAAACAAATAAAGAACGGAATGTGTTTTTTGAGCAAAAGAAAGCCAATGCTTGTTTGTCAAATTACGAATTTAAGATCGTAAGCCGTCATGTAGAAACGCCGATTAAGCATTTGAGTATCATTTCTACAGTAGGAGTCAATCGAATTTATACGACGCAAGGGGAGTTAGCTTTGAAAAGTATTAATGATATTCCGCTTCAAAGTTTTATGGCAAAACGCTGTAATACTTCTGCGGTTGTAGATCCTACAATTGTCGCTGTTCCTGTGGCTGTACCGACCAAACCTGTGCTTAAAGATACCGTAGGCATGTCTGATTTGGACAAAAAGATATGGTTGTCTAAAAGAGCAAAAGGTTTTACAGCCCGTTCGATAGACCCAATACCTAAAGACCCGATGAACCCATCAACGACTATAAGCAGGGCAAGTGCAACCGTCGCAAATGAATTGCTGCCAGGGGGGATTTATTTGGTAAAGGAAAAAGAAAGCTTATACATGATTTCAGAAAAATTCGGTATCTCTATCCAACGCTTGCGTGCCATCAATAAATTGGAAGGCTATGCCTTAGGATTAAATCAAGCATTGAAAGTGGTTGATGATGGAACTGTACCGAATTCTAATCGTGCTCCTTTGGTGAAAGTAGATCCAGCTACGAATACAAAGACGACTATTCATGTGGTAGAACAAGGAGAAACCTTGTATGCAATTTCTAAAATATATGGTTTAGAATTGAAAGATATTTACAAACTAAATAAACAGTTGACCGATTCCGAAATTGATATTAATCAACAGTTAGTTGTTGGGTATGAACAACTGAACAAGTAGCGATTAATAGCTTGCTAGGACAAAAATAAACGTTTGTTTTAAGAACTAAGAAACAAAGTAAAAGGAGGCTTTTCGTAAAGAGAAGTCTCCTTTTTTGTATAAAAGAATTTAGAAGGGGTAGTTTTTTGAAATGTCTAGAAAAATTTTTAGATTTGTCTAAAAATATTATTAGTTGAATCTAATGGATAGGTGAAGATATGGAAGAAAACGTACAAATGGCATTTATGCTAACCATTTTAGCTGGTTTAGCAACAGGGATTGGTAGCGCTATTGCTTTTTTTGTAAAGGATAAAAGCACCAAAGTCTTGACATTTGCAATGGGCTTTGCAGCAGGGGTAATGCTTTATGTTTCTTTTGTAGAAATATTGCCAGAAGCAGTGAATAAGCTAACCGAGGTTTACAATCACGACGAACAAATAGGAACTACTTATGGTGTGCTTGCTTTTTTTGTTGGAATGTTAATCGTTGCAATTATTGATAAACTGATTCCTGCCGCAGAAAATCCACATGAATTTTCTGTCGGCTTACAAGAAAAAAGTGCCGAAGATGGCGTCCCCGATCCTAAGAAATTGATGCGTATTGGCATGTTGACCGCTTTGGCTTTGGCGATTCATAATTTCCCAGAAGGCATTGCCACCTTTGTTACTGCCTTGGACGATCCAGAGCTAGGAATGACGATTGCCATTGCGATTGCAATTCACAATATTCCAGAGGGAATTGCGGTATCTATGCCGATTTATTTTGCAACAGGCGATCGAAAAAAAGCGTTTATGTACTCTTTTCTATCGGGGGTTGTAGAGCCTTTGGGCGCTATTATAGGGTATTTTATTTTAATGCCTTATCTAAATGATACCCTTATGGGGCTGCTCTTGTCAGGTGTGGCGGGAATTATGGTGTTCATTTCTTTAGATCAATTATTACCAGCCGCAGAGGAATATGGAGAGCATCACTTGTCTATTTATGGCGTTGTGCTAGGCATGATTGTCATGGCAGGAAGCTTGATTTTGATGATGTAATTTGAAATAGCAAAAAAAATTAGAAGAAAGAAACTAAAATGGCGTCTTTCTCAAAATAGGTCGTCTAGTAGGGTGAAATTTACTTATTAAAAGAGGATTAAAAGAAAGATTATGAAAACGATTTATTTGATTGCAGGCACGGCATTTTTATTAGCAATTGGTACCGCTTTGGTAGAAACGAATAGTAATTGATGTGCAGCCGAAGATTGTAC
>CACVAQ010000039.1:2699-9780 GCA_902727865.1 uncultured Aureispira sp.
AAAAAGCTGCTCTTTTAGAGCAGCTTTTTTTGTTTACAGCATCGTATTAGTTATTAACTAATGTTACGCAACATCAAAAAATCTTGCATAACATCGGTTAAAAGACAAGGTCCAAGAAAAAATAGAGTATTCCGAATTAAAAAAACAATATTTATTGAATTTAAACGCTTTAGGGATGGTTGTGTATTATAATTTCCCTATTTTGGGCAATTCAAAGCGACAGTCAAGAACCATGTTTGTATTTGGGGGCGGACTAGAGCGGTTTCTATTAATTTTTATAACTATTCTCAATCTAATTGGGAACAAAAAAAATCAAAATGATTAACATTACTCTTCCTGATGGCAGCGTTCGTAAGTATGACTCAGGAGCAACTGGACTAGACATTGCCAAATCAATTAGTGAAGGCTTGGCACGCAATGTATTATCGGTAAAAGTAAACGGCGAAGTGTGGGATGCCACCCGTCCGATTGAAAACGATGCAGCAATACAGTTGTTGACCTTCCGTGATGATGCTGGTAAGGCTACCTTTTGGCATTCTTCTGCCCATCTAATGGCAGAGGCGCTAGAAGCTTTGTATCCTGGCGTTAAGTTCGGTGCTGGTCCTTCTCTTGAAAATGGCTTTTATTATGATATTGACTTGGGCGACCGTGCTTTGTCTAGTAATGAGTTTGAAGCTATTGAGAAAAAAATGTTAGAGTTAGCGCGTCAAAAAAATGAATATCTAAGAGCGCCAATTAGCAAAGCAGATGCGATTCAATACTTCGAAGAAAAAGGAGATGAATACAAACTGGAATTACTAGAAAAGCTAGAAGATGGAACCATCACTTTGTACAAGCAAGGTGCGTTTACCGATTTGTGCCGTGGACCACACATTCCACACACTGGTTTCATTAAAGCAATCAAATTGACCAAAGTATCGGGCTCGTATTGGCAAAATAATGAGGAAAATGCAAGAATGACTCGTGTGTATGGAATTACGTTTCCAAAGGCAAAAGAGTTGAAGGAGTATTTGGCGATGATCGAAGAAGCAAAAAAGCGAGATCATAGAAAATTAGGAAAAGAATTGGAGTTGTTTATGTTTTCAGAAAGAGTTGGCGCAGGTTTACCGATTTGGTTGCCTAAAGGAACTGCTTTGAGAAATAGATTGCAAGATTTTTTGACCAAAGAACAAATCAAGCGTGGTTATCAATTGGTCACGACACCACATATTGGGCATAAAAATCTATACATTACTTCTGGACATTATGAGAAGTATGGAGAAGATAGTTTCCAACCCATTGGCACGCCCAAAGAAGGGGAGGAGTTCATGTTAAAACCAATGAATTGCCCGCATCACTGTGAAATTTATGCCCACAAACCTCATTCTTATAAAGAGTTACCTCTAAGAATTGCAGAATTCGGAACGGTGTATCGTTATGAGCAAAGTGGAGAATTACACGGCTTGTCAAGAGTGCGTTGTTTTACGCAAGATGATGCACATTTATTCTGTACGGTAGATCAATTGAAAGAAGAGTTTATAGAAGTATTGAACTTGACTTTATTGGTCTTCAAGAAAATGGGCTTTAGCGATTTTACCGCTCAAATTTCTTTGCGTGATCCAGAAAAACCTGAAAAGTACATCGGCTCGGATGAAAATTGGGATGCAGCAGAAAGTGCCATTATCGAAGCAACTAGCGAACTGGATTTAAAGACCGTGACAGAGTTGGGGGAAGCGGCATTTTATGGCCCTAAATTAGACTTTATGGTTCGAGATGCCCTCGGTCGTTCTTGGCAGTTGGGAACAATTCAAGTCGATTATAATCTACCAGAACGCTTTGAATTGGAATACACTGGTGCAGACAATGCACAGCACCGCCCGGTTATGATTCACCGTGCACCATTTGGCTCTCTAGAGCGTTTTATTTCTGTATTAATTGAGCATACCGCAGGAAAATTCCCATTGTGGTTGACGCCTGAGCAATATGCGATTTTACCCATTTCTGATAAGTTTGTGGAGTATGCCAATGAGGTGAAAAATCAATTGGAAGCGCAAGACATCAGAGGCTATATGGACGATAGAAATGAAACCTTGAAGCGTAAAATCAGAGATACTGAAATGAAAAAAGTGCCAATCATGTTGATTGTTGGTGGAAATGATGTCGAAGGAAAAACGGTTTCTGTGCGTATGCAAGGGGTAGAAGATGGCGACAAAGGCGCCATGACGATACCGAATTTTATTGAGTTTTTTAATGGTTTATTAGAACAAGAAGGGTAGTTGTTGTTACGATTACTTTGATAATAATGAAGAGGATTGGACTAGTTCCAATCCTCTTTTGTTGTTTTTATAAGGGGGGATAAAATGGATGCCTTTTAGATTGTTGCAGTTGTTAAGTATATAAAAAAAGCCTATATTGTTAGGCAATCAACCAAACTTCAAAAGGACGAACACTAAAAGTATGAAACTAAACCAATGTTTTTATTGGATAGGCTTATGCCTGCTCTTGAGCGCTAGTATGCAAGCACAGCTTGGACTAGAGCGCCTTTCTATTGATTCCTTAAATAGCTTAGGTTACGACCCCTTAGTTCGGGTCTATGACATTGCTGGACAAGAGTACAGCCCTTTTGAGGTGTTGGTGTCAAACACTTCGACGGCTAGCCTTAATGTTGTATCAGGACCTCATGTGACCACTTGTAATGCAGGGATGTTTGAATTGTATTTTGAAGATGTTGCCAACAATACAGGCAGCGGCTTCGATAACTTGGATCCAGTGACACCAACAACTACTTTTCCAACGGTAACAACTCTTGGAGGAATGCGACAGCAAGCACTTTGTCAAGCATTGAGTGATTTGTCTACTTTTTTGGGACAAGCTCCTGGAACTAGTATTACAACAACCGTACGGATTAAAATACCTGTCTCTGGAAATTTTAATGGTTCTAAAACAGGAGAAGGTTCTAGTTATTATGTTGTCCCCAGAGGAACAACTGCTTCTATGTTAGATGGGGAAGTATGGAAAACGATTAATTTAGGCTCCGATTCTTGGGCAACGATGCCGCCTAATATTTTTTTAAGTATATTTTTGGTGCCAACAAATACTACTGGAGATTTTTTTCATGGCTATTTGAAATTCTACTTTAGAGATAATACGAGCAATATACCCTTGTATCATTACGACTATACTACTCCTAATACCAATACAACTTTAGCGGATTTCTACAGTTTAGCGTTACATGAATCAATTCATACCTTGGGTTTTGCTAGTTTATTTGATGGTATAGGCTTGAGCCGAATGCGAAGTACTGGCTTTTCCCCAGGTTGCACGGAATGTTACACGCGTTACGATGGTTACCTAAACAGTAGGAATGCAGGACCAACAACAGAACTGTTGGATGATACCAATCCTTTAAATCCAAGTCTTCAAATTACAGGTTCTGTTATTCAAACCTTAGCACCGACTTGTAACAGCCCTTTTGCGGATCCTGTTTTTTATAATGGATTAAATCACCTCAACCAAGAGGTTTATTCTCCAAGCCCATTTGAAGTAGGATCTAGTTTGGCACATTTTTCTTGTGATTGCCCTACTTCTTCGGGCTATGTAGGAGCAATGATGGCTTGTTCACAAATAGGAACAGATCAACGGTTTCTCAACCAAGCAGAAGTGAATACCTTGTGTGATTTGGGCTATCAACGGGGCAATTCATGGACAATTAATGGCACTACGGTAGCGAATTATGCCAGTTGTACCAATACACCTTGTTTGGCTATTGGATCCAATGATTATCAAGATGCCAATGGCATACAATATACAGCTGTAGTAGATGCTAGTGGACCTGTTCCTTTAGCGATAACGAATGTTCTGGACAATGATTTATTTCCAAGGGGTTCTACACCAAGTATTCTAAACCATAATGTAGAAATTTTGAATGGAGGTGGTACCGTTATGGTTTCAGGAACAAGCATTACTTATACCCCAAGTACTACTTTTGCAGGATGGGCTATCTTGGCCTATGTACCTGCTTGCCTAGGTAACTTAATGAATGGTAATCCTACTTATATTTTTATTAAGGTGTCACCTGAACCAGCTCCTTGCAATGATTTTAATTGTAATCTGATTTGTGGGGGGAATTTGGAAAAAGATCGTATTCCTTTTCATCGGGATGCGGTTAGTTTTTTGGGGGGTAATAATGTAACTTTTCATACTCTAACAGGAAGTGGAACTGTGGCTATAAATATTAGCCCATTTGCAGGCCTCAATTTTACGAGCAACTTAAGCCCTAATGGTACGATACCTGGCACTACAACTTGGGGTACAGGATGTTCTAATGTGCATATTGATGGTTTAGCACCTAATTCAACAGCTCCATTCTCTAGTAATAATAGAACATTTATAAAAGTAGCAAGTACTAATATACAAGGAGCTATAAATAGATTAGGAATTAAGTTAAACTTAGTCTCACCTTTAGTTTCTACCGAACCCTATACCTTAACTTTTTGGGCGATTGCTGACCCAGCTATTAATTGTCTTCGTCCAGAAGTACATATTTATGGAGCAAATGTAAATACTGCTTGTAACAATCCAATTCCCTTAAATAATACCTTAGGTGGAATTGCTACAGGGAATGGTTGTACAACCCAATTAATAGGAAAATCCATTCCAATCCCAACTTATCCAAACAATGCAAACAATGCCCAAGAATGGCATCAATATACTGTAACAATAGACCC
Source organism: uncultured Aureispira sp. (assembly GCA_902727865.1). GTDB lineage: Bacteria > Bacteroidota > Bacteroidia > Chitinophagales > Saprospiraceae > Aureispira. The sequence goes on from CACVAQ010000039.1 coordinate 7,406, forward strand.
TGTTAATAGGGCAATAGGAAGTGCTTATGATCTGCTGTACATAACTTTGCAAAATGTAGTACCTGGAACTCAAAGCAGTCTATTCCTAGATGAATTCGAGCTATACGGAGACAACACAGTGGGGGTGAACATCAACACAACCACCAATAATCCCTATCCTTGCATCAGCAACCAAGGAGGAATGGATGCTTTCACGATAGATTATGAAGTTTGTTTGGACGATTCGTTACAAATGACCAATGCCAATGACATTCGTTTGCAAGTAGATTTGAATGGCTTTACTGTATTGGGCGGCGATTTTAATAACGTAGGAGAACTAAGCATTCCCGCAGGAAGCCAAACCACCGCATGTGCTACTTATAGCATTACTTTAACGGCACCTGTTCCAAATAACATTTTACCAGGGGTCGCAATTAATTTTCCAGTTACCCTAACCAGTATTGGAGCTTCTTGTATTACAAATACCGCTTCGGTTTTAGAGGTCGATATTACACCAGTACAAACGCTACCTTTGGGAATTACCACTTCGGTCAGTGGAGGTTCTCATATTGTAGGGAGTACTGTAACTTATACCATTGAGGTTTGTAATTCCTTGCCTCTACCACTGAACAACCTTAAAGTACGAGATTTTTTGAATCCTGGGGAATTGGCTTTTGATGCTGCTGCATCGCCTAATTTTACCCATAGAAATACAGGTGGAAATGTATTGCTTCAAACGGCTTATTTTAATTTGCCCGCTGCTATTGGACCTTTGAGTCCATCTTGCACAACCTTTACTTTTACAGCCGAAATTTTAACTGGAGCTAGGAATTGTGCAGCAAGAAGACCTATTCCAAATCAAGCAAGTGTTCAACAACGACTGAGCAATTGCCAAGAAGTCGTTTCAAATACCGTCACTATTTTTCCAACAAGAGATATTGTAATTCCTACTACGGTAAGGACTTTGTCACAAGCGATTGCTGGAGGTTTTCTTTTGCCACAGAATGTATCTGCTAACACAGCACAACGAGTAGCTATCGAAGGGAGTTTGTTAATGGATGTTGGCAGTGGTAGTAGTAGTAGTAGTCAAAACTATACCTTTGCAACAGGTTCTGAAATTATCATGTATCCAGGTGCAGAGATGGTCATTCCTATCGAACAACTAGTGACATTTAGAGAAACACATGTACATGGCTGTAATGAAATGTGGCATCGTATTTTGGTGCAAGATGGTGGAGCAATTAAAGTGGAAGAAAATAGCCTTTTTGAGCAAGCAGAATATGCCATTGAATTTGAAAATAATTCAGTTTATCGTCTTTCAGAAAGTACTTTTAGAGACAACTATGTTAGTCTTTATGCGGCGCCTAGTGCACAAGCTAAAACAACAAGAGGGAGACTTAGTAACCTTACTTTTGAAGGAACGGGGGGAGCCAACTTTTTACCCCCCTATGCTGGACAAACGACCGTACCCGATACTTGGCCTTTTGCAGGGATAGCGTTTCATGATGTGATTGCTTTAAATTTACCTAAATTTTCAGGAAATGTATTCCAACGATTATCTATAGGTATTATAGCCAAACAAACAAATCTAACGATTCGTCAAGGAGCTACGTTTAATAATTTAAGAACAGTCAATTCTTATAGTATAAATCCCCCTACAAATATAAATGTATTTATAAATACGAATATTGGTATTTTAATGGAATCTGCTGCCAACCCCTCTCGATTGGTCGAAGATGGCTTTGGTGGAATGGCAACTAGCCAGATTACTTTTGACGATTGTATTCATGGGATTGTGATCATAGGCAATGTTGATTTTGAAGTGACGAACAATCGAATGGACTTGACATCCGACATAGATGCTGGAGGCATCCTTTGTTTTGGTGCTCGAGGTAGAACGGGTTTGATTGAAAACAACCATATTAAAAGCTCACAAGGAGGGATTTTCCTCTCTCAGAATGATGCTCCTAACACCAATTTAGAAGTTATTCATAACGAAATTACTTTGTCAGAGGGTGGATTCTTGGGAGGAATCAGTCTTTTGGAAAATGGAATCACTTATACGCCAGTGATAGAAAATAATACGATCAATCTATTTGATGCTCGAAATGGAATCTGGTCGTTAAACCAATCTGGAGCATTGATTAGAGGAAATCAAATTAATTTGATGAATGATGTTATTGGAACGCCTATCTCTTTAGGTTTTGTGGGCTATTCTAACCGAACTGGAATTTTTACAGGAGGCAGCAATAACCAAGTCTTTACTTGTAATCGCATACAAGGAGGAGGGCCTGGAACTCTAAGTCCTTTAGGAGCCTACGATCTTACTCTTTTGGGAATTAATAATCAGAATCATAATGTCTTTGGAATCAGGGCGGGGCAATCCAGTAACAATG
>CACVAQ010000040.1:0-7977 GCA_902727865.1 uncultured Aureispira sp.
TTAGATTTTAGACCCAATTGAGCCCTAATTGGGTCTAAAATCTAATATCTAAAAGCGGAGCGATCTAACATCTAATAAAATGCTAAGTAGATTCGATATTTTATTAGATAAAAAAACTTTTGTCCTGTACACAGAGATGAACTTTTAAAGACTTTCTTTGATAGAAAAAAAACGCATATAGTAAAACGTACTAGGTTGATTGTTAGAATTATATGTTTTTAATAGGCAGACTTATAAGTAGTTCGTAGTTAGATTAGTATATACTTTTTTTTTATTATAAAACTAATGAAAAATTGAAAAGGATAAAAGCTTTTACTTAATTTCAACTTAATCTAATCAATTGTTTGGCTCTATGTTAGTCTAAACGAATGTGGCGACGCTCTAATAAGAACGTGTTGTAAGCCTTAGGAACAGTCAATAAATGGTTTTAGTGCGTTATTTTTTTGGTTCTTTAACAATTGTTCTCACGAAGTAATTTTTGCCAAATATTTAAATAACAGATAGCTCTTAGCTGATTTTTAGATTTTAGATACTAGGTTTTAGGTTGTACAGCCCTGTTGGTGTAAAACACCAAGCCTGCTCGTTCGCCCTGCTCATGCTCTTAGACTAAGCTCTTGATAATTAGCTTTTAGTCTAATATCTAAGAGCGAAGCGATCTAATCTCTAAAAATTTTAATTCCAAAGCTTACTTTTTCTTATTAATGCAAAAATTAGCTGCGGGGAGTCTTCGTTTGTCAAAGAACCTTTTTTTTCTGAAAAACGTTGATTTTCCAAGATTAGCAGATTATTTCTAAGTGCTTCAAAATATGTTCCAGTTTTAAATGTCAAAAAACCAAGGAAACTTTAAACCTAACTTGGGTTTCTTGCGTTTTTAGTTTAGATTTACACTCCAGAACCGAATCACTTGACAAACTGAAAACGAAGGCAAGAAATAAAGTGCTAAGGTTTGATTAAAAAAGCAATAACAAGTAGGCCTTCAACTAAAAATACTAGATCGTTTGGATGAATTAACAAAAATAATAGATACCTCGGAAAGCTTATTTAAAAAATATGGAATTCGAAGCGTAACAATGACAGACATTGCCAGCAAATTGGGAATGTCTAAAAAGACGTTATATGTCCATATCGAGAATAAACAAGATTTGGTGTCTAAGATTATGCAGCGCTATATTTCTAGGAACAAGGAAATGTGTTTGTGCATCCAGAAAGAAGCCAAGAATGCTTTAGACGAGTTGTTGAAATTCAGTTTGTATACACAACAACAAGTGGATGACATTAATCTTTCTATCCTTTATGATTTGAAAAAATACTATCGACTTGTTTGGCAATTATTGGACGATTTTAATCGCAAAGAAGTTTTAATGATGGTAGAGACCAATTTAAAAAAAGGGGTCGAAGAAGGCTTGTATCGACAGGATTTAGATGTCTCTTTAGTTTCAAGATTACATATTAGTTTGATGCCAATCCTTTCTAACGAAGATTTGTTTCCAATCAATGATTTTCCAACGCAGCAGCTCCATCGAGAATTTATGCGGTATCATATTCATGGAATTGTCTCAGAGAAAGGACGGGAATTATTAAAAACAATGCTGGGAAGTTTAGATCCTAGAGGTAAATTATATTAACACAAAATAGACACAAAACGATCTATACTTCGTGTAAAATTACAAGCGAATTGTAGATGTCTAGCTATTATAAATGCTCTTTAGGAAACATAGAAATAACCGTAAAGATCAATTTGGTACAACTAAATTACACGAACTACTAATACTATACAAAATTATAATACTATATTATGAAAAAATTAAACAGTTTAATAATTGTTTTGATCATAACAATAACAGGAATACAAGCTCAAGAACTAGAGCAATTCTCTTTGTTAGAAGCGATAGCTTATGCTCAACGGAAAAGCAATAGTGTCCGAACGGCTGAGTTGGATGTTGCACGAGCAAAAGCGGATGTTCAGGAGTACACTTCTATCGGAATACCAAAATTAAATGCAGGAGTAGACTATAATTATTATGTACATATTCCAACATCATTGATACCGAACGATGCGTTTGTTATTGATATTCCAGGACTTAATATTCCGCCACCAGAACCTGGTTATTCTGAAACACAGTTTGGAACAAGGAACAATTTAACGCTTGGAGTAAACCTAAATACATTAGTCGTTGATGGAAGTTATTTTGTTGGCTTAAAAGCGTCTAAAGGTTTAATGGAAATGACCAAACGCCAAGCAGATTTAACGAAGTATGACATTAAGCACGTCATTGTAAAAGCCTATTTGCAAGTTCTTATTGCAGAACAAAGTAGAGATGTTTTGTTGCAGAATATTGAGAATATAGAAAAAGTAATCGCTGAAACACGAATTTTTCTAGAAAATGGAATGGTCGAAAAATTAGATTTAGATCGTTTAGAGCTTTCTATGCTGAATCTTGAAGTTCAGATAGAGATGTTGGAACGCCAAATAGAATTGGCGCATAATGTATTAAAGTTTCAAATGAATTATCCTTTGGAAGGTGAGATTGAATTGATGACTAAATTAGAGGATGTTTTTACGCTGCCAGATGCAGCAGATCTCGAAGGCAAAATTACTTCTGATCGTCGTATTGAAACCGATATTATGAAACAAACGATTCGGTTGAATGAGCTGAATACGAAGCGTTTTACAATGGGCTATTTGCCTAGTTTGTCTGCCTTTGCTGTACATCAGCAAGTGTTGCAACGAGATGATTTGTTTGATGGAAAGCAACCTGGTTTTTATCCAACTACAATTATAGGTTTGAAATTAAACGTGCCTATTTTTGATGGATTTGAGAAAGCCGCTAAAATTAAAAAATCGAGAATTGATGTAGAGAAGTTTAAGTTGCAATTAGATGATTTGGAACGTGGTATTACACTCGAAGTAAGGAATGCTAGAGCAGTTTACAACAATGCAACAAAACGCCTAGTGAATCAAGATGAAAACTTAGCTTTGGCAGAACGGATTTTGAAAACGACTAGAATTAAGTACCGTGAAGGGGTTGGATCTAGTATAGAGATGACGCAAGCAGAGCAAGAATTGTATCGGACGCAAGCAAACCGCTTGAATGCTTTGTATGAATTAGTAGTAGCTAAAGCGGATTTGGACAAGGCTTTAGGCAAGTAAAATTAAAGAATCAACGAAGGACTATCGTTAAAACATAACAAAAATTAAACAATGAAAACTATATTTTATCTTTTCGCGCTTGCTGGTCTAATTCTGGCTACTTCTTGTGGTGGCGAAGACACTGAAAAAGCGGGGGCTCCTCAAACCTTGGATGCTGCTCGTAAAGTTTTACAAGAAAAACGCAAGGCACTTCAGGTACTTAAAAAGGAGATTGCGGCAACAGAGGCTATCGTGGCAAAACTAGATCCGAAATCCAATGAGAAATCAGGAACGCCTGTAACCACTGCTAAGGTTGAAACGAAAGATTTTAATCATTATGTAGAAGTGCAAGGCAACGTTGTTCCTTCCGAAGATCCAGGAACGGCTAGTAGTGAAACTGGCGGAAGAATTGCCCTTTTGAAGGTAAAAGAAGGCGACTATGTTGAAAAAGGAGCCTTAATTGCCCAGATTAACATGGAGAGCATCAAGAAAAGTATTGCTCAATTGGATGAATCCTTGAGTTTAGCAGAGACGATGTACAAGCGGCAAGAGAATCTTTGGAAGCAAAAAATTGGCTCAGAGGTACAGTATTTACAAGCGAAAAGTCAAGTAGAATCTTTGTTGAAAAATAAAGAAAGCCTAACCTATGAATTATCAAAAGCCGATGTCTATGCGCCAACGAGTGGCTATATTGATAGGGTGTTGGCAAAGGAAGGAGAAATGGCTGGACCAGGCACTCCAATTGCTCAAATTTTGAATACAAGAAGCCTAAAGGTTGTTGCAGCAGTTCCTGAAATTTATTTGGGAACAGTGAAAAGGGGAGAAAAAGTGGTCTTAAAATTCCCTGCTTTAAACGAGGAGCAAAACGGTCGTGTAACAACGATTAGTCGTAGTATTAATCCTGCGAACAGAACGTTTGAAGTAGAAGCGTCTATTAGTAGCAAAAATGGTTTGCTGAAACCTAATTTGTTGGCAACGATGTTGGTCAATGACTTTGCCGTCAAAAACGCTATTGTGGTTCCAGATCAGTTGATTATGCAAGATGTAAGTGGGGCAAATTATGTGATGGTTTTGGAAGGAGACAAGGCGGTTAAGAAATTAGTGACGATGGGAAGAGGCTATCGCAATGAAACGATTATTACTGCTGGATTGAATGGCGAAGAAATACTCTTGATAAAAGGAGCTCGGCAAGTTTCTGACGGTGATCTTGTAGAGGTGTTGTCGGAGTAAGAAGCCCCTTTTTGGGTAACGTGTTTTCAATATTTTAGGGGATTAAAATAAAAACAGCATGAGTGATAATAAAAATAAACTTTATAGAAATTTTAGGGCAACTTCCTTTGCGGTAGACAATGCAACAAGTATGTTTTTGTTGACAATGATGTTGCTGATTTTTGGGGTACAGTCTTATTTAACAATGCCTAAGGAGCAATTTCCAGAGATTGTGATTCCTACGATTTATGTGGCAACAACTTATGCAGGAAACTCGGCAGAAGATATGGAAACCTTGGTGACCATTCCGTTGGAGAAGGAATTAGCGTCGATTAATGGGGTGAAAAAAATTGAAGGAAATTCCATCAATGATTTTTCAAATCTTATTGTAGAGTTTAATACTGCCGTAGAGGTGGAAACAGCTTTGCGGGATGTAAAAGATGCGGTAGACAAAGCCAAAGGAGATCGTGATTTTCCAAAGGATTTGACTGCTGGACCAAATGTTTTTGAAATCAATTTTTCAGAATTTCCAATTATGACAGTTAACCTGTCTGGAAATTACTCGAACGATGAATTGCGTTTGTTTGGAGAGTATTTGCAAAATGAAATTGAAAAACTTTCTGAAATTTCAGAAGTGAAGCTAAAAGGAACGTCTGATAAAGAGGTCCAAATTGATGTCGATTGGAAACAAATGCAGGCAAAAAAAATTAGCTTTAATGATATTGCCAATGCGATTGCGATGGAGAATATCACGATGTCTGCTGGAGAACGTAACTTTAATGGTTTTAACCGTTCGGTGCGTGTCGTTGGAGAGTTTAAAAACATGGAGGAAATTGAGAACATTATCATAAAAAGTGAGTTCCAAAATGTAGTCTTTATAAAAGATGTAGCGACTGTTGTAAAAGGTGTCGCAACACCAACTAGTATTGCTCGTTCAGATCAATTACCTGTTGTTTCTTTAGATGTGATCAAAAGAGGGGGCGAAAATTTATTATCTGCATCCGATCAAATTAAAGATATTGTAGAAAAAGCAAAAGCAAAGAAGTTTCCTAGCGAATTGAAAGTGACCATTTTCAACGATCAGTCTATTAATACGAGGGACCAAGTTTCTAACTTGCAGAATAGTATTATTTCTGGGGTGATTTTGGTTGTTCTTGTGTTGTTGTTTTTCTTAGGACTTAGAAACGCCATGTTTGTTGGTTTGGCAATTCCATTGTCGATGTTAATGGGGATTTTAATTCTAAACATCATGGGAATTACACTAAACGTAATCGTTTTATTCTCGTTGATTTTAGCCTTAGGAATGCTGGTGGACAACTCGATTGTGGTCGTGGAGAATATTTATCGGTACATGCAAGAGGGCTTCTCAGGCGTAGATGCGTCGAAGAAAGCCGCAGGAGAGGTTGCCATGCCTATTATTGCCTCGACGGCAACGACTTTGGCAGCCTTTGTTCCATTGATGTTCTGGCCAGGAATGATGGGAGAGTTTATGGGCTATTTGCCTTTGACTTTGATTATTGTATTAAGTTCCTCTCTATTCGTTGCCTTGATTTTGACGCCTGTATTTGCTTCTGTGTTAATGAAAGTAGGGACGGAAGAGTTGATTCGGGAGGATGAAAAGCGCAAGTTATTTAATAACTTATTGGGAGTCGGTATTTTCTTTTTGTTTGCCGTTTTTGCACACATGAGCGATAAGATGTGGCTACGGAATATTTTGGGACTGGTTATTATTCTTACCTTGTTGAATTATTTTATATTCAGACCAGGAGCTATTTTATTCCAAGGTAAAGTATTGCCTTGGTTGGAAAATTTATACGATGCGTTTATTCGATTTGTATTAAAAGGAGTTATGCCTGTCATAACGTTTATTGCAGTGATTGCCTTGTTATTTGGGTCTATTTCTTTGTTTAATAACAATACGCCTAAAACAGTCTTTTTCCCAGAAACAGATCCTTTATACATCAATGCTTTTGTGGAGTTGCCCATTGGTAGTGACATACAAAGCACGAATGCGCTAATGAAGGAATTAGAGGCAAAGGTAGATCGTTCGATCAAGACGTTTAAAGATGCAGGAATTGTAGATGCTGTGTTGTCACAGATAGGTGAAAATACAGCAGATCCAGCAGCACCACCAGAACCAGGTGCTACGCCAAATAAAGCTCGTATTACAGTGGCTTTTGTTTCTTCTGATAAACGAAAAGGGCTTTCTACTAACGATGCGATGGATTCTATTCGGAATGCCTTGACAGGCTATGCAGGGGTTTCTTTGGTGGTGGATAGAAACCAAGATGGTCCTCCAACAGGGAAGCCAATTAACTTGGAAATTTCTGGAGACGATAAAACAATGCGAGAATTAACCATTGTGTCAGATAACATTTTGAGACATTTGAAAGGACTGAATGTACCAGGTGTGGAGGAGTTGAATATGAATATTTCTTCGAAAGTCCAGCAAGATATTATTGAGATTGATCGAGAATCGTCTAGGCGTTATGGTTTATCGACTTTAGATATTGCACAAGCTTTGAATACCTCTTTGTATGGTCGTGAAGTGAGTAAGTACAAAGATGGAGACGATGAGTACCCCATTATGTTGCGTTTTAACGAAGAGTATAGAAATAACAACGAAGCGTTGATGAATCAAATCGTGACTTTTAGAAATATGGATGCAGGAGGACGTATTGTTCAAGTGCCTATTTCTGCAGTAGCGACAAAACGCCCAAGCTCTACTTATAGTGCTGTGAAACGTAAAAATGAGAAGCGAACCATTACGATTTATTCGAATATTTTGGAAGGCTACAATGCTACGGAAGTCGTCAATGAGTTAAAAAGAGGGATGGAAAATTATGCGGATGAAAACTTAGAGGAAGCGTATACGTATGTCTTTACAGGAGAACAAGAAGAAATGGCCGAAAATATGGCTTTTTTAAGCCAAGCGCTTTTAATTGCGATTTTTGCAATTTTCTTAATCTTAGTCTCTCAGTTTAATTCCTTTGTTTCTCCCTTTATCATTATTCTCTCTATTCTATTTAGTACCATTGGGGTCTTTTTAGGCTATTGGTGGACAGAAATGGACTTGGTCGTTATTATGACAGGAATTGGTATTATTTCTTTGGCAGGTATTGTGGTAAACAATGCGATTGTTCTAATTGATTATATTAATTTCTTGCAATCGAGGGAACGGCAGAACAGCGAGGTCGATTATCTACCAGCCGAGTCGATTAAGCAGTCGATTATAACAGGAGGAAAAACAAGGTTAAGACCCGTATTGTTAACGGCAATTACCACTGTGTTGGGTTTGATTCCATTGGCAATTGGGTTTAACTTAAACTTTGCGACACTGATTACAGAGTTAGATCCAAAGATCTTTATTGGTGGCGACAATGCTGTCATGTGGGGCGCAATGTCTTGGACGATTGTTTATGGTTTGATCTTCGCAACGTTCCTGACATTGGTCGTTGTCCCTGTTATGTACTGGTTGTTCTATCGAGTGACTAAATTTGTAAAAGGGCTCTTTGGCTTCAAACATTAATTCGTATAAACATAAACTGCTTTATATAAAAAATCACAGTCCAATTTATTGGGCTGTGATTTTTACTTTTTGGTAAGAAGGGAGGTTTGTTTGTTTGTTTGTTTGTTTG
>CACVAQ010000040.1:8077-9773 GCA_902727865.1 uncultured Aureispira sp.
GTTTGTTTGTTTGTTTGTTTGTTTGCCTTTGTATAATTGCGTTTTGATAGAGGACTACTAAACTATTTTTTTTTGAGAGAGTACGGCTTGTGCATGTGCCGTTACTAGCTTTTGCTGGCAATGAACATCATACACATTGTTGTACTGTGTTTATTTCATTTTTGATTTAAATATATTTTTAATCTTATCTAATTCTTTTTTGTACTTCAAATCGGTTCTTGAAGCAAAATATAAGATATTTTCCGTTTTTACTTCCCCTTCCCAAACTAATTTTATTTCGTTTTTCAAAATCTGTTCTTGACACAAAAAATCAGGAACTACGGCAAGTCCGTTTCCATTGTTTAGGCATCTAATAATGGAAGTAATATTCGGTAAAATATAGTTGGGTTTAAAAGCAGGTTTTTTATTAAAATTCTCAAACCAAAAACGCCTAAAATGCTCCATTTCGTTTGATGAACTATACCAAATGTTTTGAAGTAGCTCCGCTTCTAACCCACTCAGGTTGTTTGATTTAATATGTTTTTGTATTTCAATTATATTCGTTTTATTTCCAGCTATTAAAACGATTCTTTCTTTTGAAAACGGAACGTATTCAACTAATGATTTTTTTTTGTTCTGTTTTTTAGGTGTAATTACTAAATCTAAAATGCCATTATTTAGATCTTTTATTAAATCGGTATGTGCTCCAAATCGAGCGACTAGATCAAAGTTTAGTTTTGGAATTTCGGGTTCAATAATGAGTTGAAACATTTCGGAACACATTCCAATATTTAGAGATGGATTTTTTTCTTGAGTCGTTTTTTTAAAATGCTGTTCTGCTATTTCAAGTTTTCTCAAAGATTCAATAATATAATCGTACAAAAATTTTCCTTCTTCTGTTGGAATCATTTTTCTCGAAGTTCGTTCAAATAGTTTTTTTCCAACATATGCCTCTAAAGCATTTAAGTGTACACTAACACCAGGTTGTGAAGCATACAAAGCAATCGAAGCTTTTGTTAAAGTTCCATTTTCATATATTTCTTTAAATGTTCTATACCATTCTAAATTAACCATAGTTATTATTATTTTAATACAAAGGTATAATTTATATTATTTTTACAATAGTAAATATTGTCTTAATTTTGTCCCAAATAAAATAAGACACAAATGAAAAACATATTTATAATTAATGGAAGTCATCCTTTTGCACATTCTGGTGGAAGGTTTAACGAAACACTTTTCAATACTACTATTTCATATTTTGATTCGCTTGAAGGGTTCGGGGTGAAATTTACTCAAGTAGGTGGAAATTATAACGTAAAGGAAGAAGTTGAAAAATTTAAATGGGCAGATATAGTGATTTATCACACGCCTATTTGGTGGTTTCAAATTCCTTTTGGATTTAAAAAATACATAGATGAAGTTTTTACGGAAGGGCACCAAAATGGAATTTATACAAATGATGGAAGAAGTAGAAAAAATCCAAACATCAATTACGGGACTGGTGGTTTAATGCACGGAAAAAAATATATACTTACTACAAGTTGGAATGCACCTAAAACCGCATTTACTTTAGAAAATGAATTTTTTAATCAAAAAAGTGTCGATGAAGGTGTTATGTTTGGCTTTCACAGAATGAATGCTTTTACAGGGATGGAATTGTTAGCTACACATCATTTTTACGATATGGAAAAAAATGCAGATGTTCCTTTTGAGT
>CACVAQ010000041.1:0-1356 GCA_902727865.1 uncultured Aureispira sp.
TTCTTAAGCACAAGACTATTTTTTATCTTGTTTCGAATGCAAAGCTTTGATAAGACGCTATAATTTCATGTAACTTAACCCTAAACCTACAAACAAGCCAATTTTTATGCAAGAAACAACACTTGATACCTCCCAAAACATTCCTGAAGAGCCAAAAGCGATTGATGCCTTTTTCAAAGCCTATGTTATTTTTTACAGCGTAAGTCTATTGATAAGCTTCCTATTGTCACTGTTCAAAGCGCCCGATAATTTTTTAATCGAAATGCTTTTTAATACGCTACTATTTGGTCTGCTTGCCTTTCATCTCATTTACTTTATCTTGTTAATTGTTAAAAAAGAAGGACCAGGAAGAGTCATCGTGCATCTCATTAACTCCTTTTCTATGCTTGTTGTAGGCATTGGCTTTATCTTCTATTTTGCAGACTGGCCGTACAAGTCGGAAATGCTGACGACAGGTTTAGTCTCCGTTCCTTTTTTAATGCTCGTTCAACTTTTTTACGAACTATCGGTTCGACAAGATGCTTCTAAATTCTTTAGTATCGTTTCTTCTTTAAGCATCAGCATTTTTGCATTCGGTGTATTATTTGTGGTACAAAAATGGCCTTCTGGAACAGAAATGCTCGGCATTGGTGGTGTACTGACCTTTATTATGCTAGTGGTGCATTTTGTTTTTACCCTAAAAAAAGAGGCCAAATATCAAATTCACATTCGATATTTGGCGCAATGTATTTTTGCACTTATTAGCGCACTTCTGATTTTTGTCAGTCAATAAATAATTCATCCATTACGTATTAACGGAGCTTGCGCCCAACAAAAGAATCACCCGAACCAGAGTGACTTGAAAAAGGGCGATAATCTTCACTGATGTATATAGAATCACAAGTTTGCACCACTAAAGTGATATGATGCATCGCACCATTGGGTAGCGACTGTCCATAGTACTCCTGCCCTTGATCACAGCGCCTTAAAACTTGATTTTGGAGGTCAATGTCAATGGTATCGTAGATGAATCCCATCAACAAACTATCTTCAGAGATTATAAACCGATATTGATTGACTCCTATCGTATTTGCAATAACATAAACACTATCAGTACTATTACTACCAGAACCAGATCCTGGAGAAGTAAAAAGGTCAGAATGTCTCCCAAAATAGAGTCCTTCGATCACAGGTAAATTGACGACGGTCATTGTTGTTTCTTTTTGGCAAGCGAAGAATACAAATATAACAAATAATACGCTACTTATTTTTTTCATTGAGTTTGAGTTTAGTTAGATTTAGAATCCTATTTTCGACTACTCTTTAGACGAAAAAAAAGAGACCTTGGTTGCATCCAATCCTCTAAAAAGAGAAAAG
>CACVAQ010000041.1:1456-4621 GCA_902727865.1 uncultured Aureispira sp.
TTCTTTGCAGCGGCCTTCTTTTTCTTAGGAGCTTTCTTTTTCTTTAAGACACCGCCTTGATCTTTGACCAATTCAATAACATATTCCAAGGTAACTTCCGCAGCTTCTTCTGGCGTCATTTTTTCGCCCTTCTTGTTCAGTAGTTTATAGCTTTTACGGTCTTTCTCAATTTTGATAAAAGGTCCCCAACGCCCATTTTGAACAGACAAGTTTTCATCAGGCCACTTGTGAATATAACGATTGGCTTCTTTTTCTATTTTAGCTTTCACCAAAACAATGGCTTCTTCTTCTACAATTGTTTCCAATTGAAAACCAGAACCTTTGGTAATCGAGCAAAATAGTCCTTCCCATTTCACAAAAGGACCAAATCGACCTTCTCCCTTTGTAATGGGTTTTCCTTGGTAATAACCAATTGGCGCATCTGCTATTTTCTTTTCTTCAATCAGCTCAATGGCTCTTTCCATGCCAACTTGATGCACATCTTCTGTTCTAGGAATAGAAATAAAGGCATCATTATATTTTACGAAAGGACCAAATCGACCTTCTCCTATAATCACTTCAAGCCCTTCATATTCTCCTAAATTTTTAGGAAATTGGAACAAGACCATCGCTTCTTCAAAAGTAATCGTTTCTATAGATTGTATTTCTTTTAGGTTGGCATACTGAGGTTTCTCTTCTCCCAACTCTTCCGTCAGGCCAATTTGTGCAATTGGACCATAGCGACCAATACGAACCAAGACGGACAAACCTGTTTTAGGATCTTTCCCTAAAATACGTTCCCCTGTGACACGGTCGGCATTTTCCAACGTGTCCTCTACTTGATCGTGAAATGGCTTATAAATGACATCCAACATTTTCACCCAATCCTCTTTCCCTTCTGCGACAACATCCAATTGATCTTCAATCCCAGCCGTGAAACTATATTGCATGATTCCTGCAAAGTGTTCAGACAAAAAGTCCGTTACCTGCATTCCTAAATCACTTGCAAAGAGTTTATTTTTTTCATGGCCAGTATGCTCCGTCTGAGTCGCAGCAGCGATACTTGTTTTTTTACCATCCAAGGTTAACACCGTATAGCCTCTTTCTTTTCCTAGTCTAGTTTGTTTCAGTACATAACCACGATTTGGGTCCATAATTCGGCTAATCGTAGGAGCATACGTAGACGGGCGTCCAATACCTAATTCCTCTAATTTTTTAACCAAACTAGCTTCCGTATAATGTGGTTTTGGGCGGGTAAAACGCTCTATAGCGTCCATCTTGTCTAAAGCCAAAGGTTGACCAACCGTCATTGGAGGCAGAATCTTATCATCTGTATTCTCTCCGTCATCTTCTGTCTCCTCTTCCTCTTCTTTAGATTCTAAATAAACCTTTAAGAAGCCATCAAACTTTAACACTTGACCTGCTGCTACTAATTTTAAATCACTAACCGTTGAAATATTAATATCAATGGTTGTTTTTTCTAATTGCGCCTTAGCCATTTGAGAAGCAATGGTACGCTTCCATATTAAATCATATAGACGAGTTTCATCATTCCCCATGCTCACAGAACTAACGTCTGCATAGGTAGGACGAATCGCCTCATGCGCTTCTTGAGCCGAAGCCTTCTTATTCTTATATCGTTGGGTGTTCAAATAATTGTCCCCATACATTTTTTTAATCGTCTCAGCCAATGCGCTTAAAGCCGTTTCACTCAAAGTAGTCGAATCGGTCCGCATATAAGTAATGTGTCCAGCCTCGTACAAACGTTGGGCAACAGACATCGTTCTAGAGACCGAGAAGCCTAACTTTCTACTTGCTTCTTGCTGTAAGGTAGAAGTAGTAAAAGGAGCCGCAGGTTTTCTATAAGCAGGTTTAACGGCAATATTTCCTACTTTATAATTGGCAGGCGCACATTTTTCTAAGAAAGATTGTGCTTCTTTTTCAGAATCAAAATTCTTATTCAAGTTGGCCTTAAAAGTAACTGTTTTATTTCTAGCATCTTGAACTTCAAACTTAGCCACGACTTTAAAGAAAGCCTTTGCTTCAAAATTATTGATTTCACGTTCCCGTTCTACGACTAATTTTACAGCAACAGATTGCACTCGCCCAGCAGATAATTTACCTCTGACTTTTCGCCACAACAAACCCGACAATTCAAACCCAACCAAACGATCCAAAATACGTCTTGCTTGTTGAGCATTGACCAAATTAATGTCTACTTTTCCTGGGTTTTGAATGGCACTTTGTAAGGCTGGCTTTGTAATTTCTCTAAATGAGATCCGCTTGGTCGTGTCTAAATCTAACTTCAACACTTTTGCTAAGTGCCAAGAAATAGCCTCTCCTTCGCGGTCTTCATCCGTCGCTAGCCATACTTCGTCTACTTTCTTTACCCAATCTTTCAGCTCTTTAACAACTTTTTGTTTGCCAGAGGATACTGCGTAATTGGGTTTGTACGAATTATCGACCTCAATCGCTTTTTTATCTTTCGAGTCTTTAATCAAGTCACGGATATGTCCATAACTAGATTTTACTGTAAAATCTTTTCCTAAAATTTTTTCAATGGTCTTCGCCTTAGCAGGAGACTCCACTATCAATAAATGTTTTGCCATATTGCAAAATCCGTTTTTTTCCCTAGTTATACAAAAGTATGCTTATTATATTAAGCGTTTGTTATCTCTTTTTTTAGGTAAAAGACCGTTCCCACCTCTAGATTCTTAATGGTCAATAATAATAACAACATTAGGAATAAGTTTAGAGTCTACGAATCACCTAAAAAACATTCTTTTCAAGTCCTTTTAAGTAAAATCAAATTCTCCTAAACGCTATTAATCAACACAGGAATGAACGTAAGGACGAACTAATAGTTACATAGATTCAAAACAAAATGCAGGGTTTTAAGCATTTTGTTAAATCTTTTGCTTGCATTTCCAAACACATATCTTAACTTTGAAAGATTCGCATCATAATGCAAAAGTACATTCTTTTTTAGACCTCAAAATATAATTTGAATGCCCCATTATACAAAAAAGGTCGTACAATAAACTATCTATAGGTTAAAATTGTTGCTTTTAAGTAGGTTTCTTTTTATTTAGGGCGCACTAAATTTTATACCGAAGGTATTTTAAAGCCTAAAACGATTGCATTTTTTTTTAGATTATAACATCATTACTCCGTTGAAAACCCGAA
>CACVAQ010000041.1:4721-9765 GCA_902727865.1 uncultured Aureispira sp.
TCCAACAAACAATTGAAACAGGCGAAGCTCAAGAAGTACGGATGTTAACCATCGGTACTCAAATAGACAAGAATGGACAAACGGTAGAAGTGTCTAGATTCTTTTTCACTTGGTCTTTTAAGGCTAAGAAATAATTTTTTTCAACTTTATCTTGTACGACACTTAGCTACAATGGTATAAAATACAATTCATGACTGTTTACAAACAAATTGAAGCAGAAATTCAAGCTGCTTCTCATATCGTTATTACAGCACACAAATCCGCAGATGGAGACTCAATTGGTTCTTCTTTAGGTTTATTGCATTTTATTGAAAAACTAGGTAAAAAAGCCGTTGTCTGTCACCCAGACAAAGCGCCCGATTTCTTATCCTGGCTAGATACGACATCTATTATTGTAATGGCTGAAGATCCTGAAAAAGTAACAGCACAAATGAAAAAAGCAGATTTAATTTTCTGTTTAGATTATAATGCCCCCCACCGTGTAGGCCCAGATATGCAAGCCCTGTTAGAGGACGCTACTGCTAAGAAAATTATGATCGACCATCATTTGAATCCTGAAAATTTTTCTACGCTAACGGTTTCTGAAACAAATGCCTCCTCTACGGCTCAATTAATTGTAGATTTAATAGAACAGTCTGGGCATTTAGACTTGTTAGATGAAAAAATTGGGACCCCATTATACTTAGGTATTTTGACAGATACAGGTGGGTTTAAATTCAACTCCGTAAAACCACATACACATGAGGTTTTAGCTAAACTTTTAGCAGCAGGAGTAGAACATCATTTAATTCATGAGCGGCTAAATGATACGAATACAGAAAGTCGTTTGCGTTTGCAAGGTTATGCCATGAGTGAAAAATTAGAAATTTTATACCCATACAACGTTGCTATTATTGCTTTATCTAAAGAAGAACTTGCCAAATACAATTACAAAAAAGGCGATACAGATAGTTTGGCTAATCTACTTTTGTCAATCAAAGGAATGAAGGCTGCCATTGTGTTTACAGAGCGAGATGGAATTATGAAAATTTCTTTCCGTTCTAAAGGCGCAGATAATCCAGTGAATGTTTTAGCAAAAGAACACTTTAACGGGGGTGGACATGCAAATGCTTCTGGCGGAATGAGTGCTTTAACGGTAGAAGAAACATTAGAAAAATTAAAAAAAGTGGTCCCCCTGTATTTTCAAAAACAAGCAGTAACCAACAGCTAAGGAATGGTAAAAAAATAAGGTTTTTTGACAACTCTTCTCACGCAGTACGCACATAGTAGCAGCGTAGCTAATCCTGTGGCGTTTAAAACATAGGCTATCTTTTAAGTGCTATAAATTCGGCTATACCTTTTAAGTAGAAAGTCGTATTCGTTTATTATCAAAAAAAATAGACGACTTTCTACTTAAAACTTGCTGGCCATACCGTTCTATCTACAAAACCTCAAACTCCCGAATCCCTTTAGCATCAAAATCGCAATTACTCCATTCATTATCAATCTCAGCACCACACTTTTGGTACAAAGCAATCGCAGGAGCATTCCAATTTAAAACCTGCCAACGAACTCTTTTACAATTATGTTCCCTAGCCGTCTGAAAGAGCAACTCTAATAAATCAGACCCGATTCGATGTCCTCGATAAGCTTCTTTGACATACAAATCATCCAAATACAACGACTTGCCCACCCAAGTATAATAAGCAAAGTAGTACAGCGCCATTCCAATGATTTCATGGGCCTCGGTTTCGACCACATAACAATGAAATAAGTCTTGTTCAGCTTTCATTTGTTCGACGGTATTCAGTACTTTTTCTGGCGCATTTTCGAAAGCTGCTAGTTCTTTAATCAATCCCAGTATTCCTTCAAAATCATCTTCCGTTGCCTTTCTTGTCGTATAATTCATTTTAATATTTATCAGTCCTGAAATTAAAGCAAGATAGTAGACACTATAAAAACATCTGTTATTTTGCTTCCTTTTTTGGGTCTTTGACAACTCAAAGACTCAGCGCAGCTAATTTTTGCCACAGCCTACTCTTTTTCTTTTTCATAACAGTAAGCATTTGGTCGTAAGTGGTAATTAAAAAGTCATAAGTTGCTAATTATAAGCACTTTAGCTTATGACTTTTTACTTACGACTAAAATAGTAAAGCCTAAGCTATTTTTTATGGGCTGGCAAAAAGGGTCAAAGAACCTCTTTTTTTAAAAAACAGCAATTGGAGCGGCCAAGCAAGCATCTGGAATTCCAAAAGCTTCGACCAAAGCAAAGGCATCGTTGCGAGTTTGCTTGCAGAGTTTATCCACCACTCTTCTAATGGCTCTCGTTTTAGAACCCGATAAACAGCCCTGTTCCAAGTACCAGCCCTTGTTTGCTTCAATTGTGTGCAAAGCATACAAATCGCAAAGCATTTTTAAGGTCTTTTGGAGCGCAGGATCTTCGCAAGCTTCAATTTGAGCCAAAAACTGCTCTAAAATAACTCGATCTACATAAGCGTGTGCGACTTCTAATAAATGGTTTTGGCATCGTAAAAAAGCTTGGTAAGACGGAATACCTTGCTTGATAAATTTGCGCAATCGCTGCCCGACGGACACCATCAAATCCCGTTCTCTATAAACAAAGGCATCCAACTGAAAAGCAGAATTTTTAAGATGTCCCTCATTGGTATTGTTGGTATTCACAAAGTTTTTTTCTCGAATGGTTGCCATAAATCGCTCCGAGGCAAAATTAATCATGCCCAAAAATCCACCACCAACAATCTCTTCGTTAAAATCACCCAAAACACCTTTTGCCACCAACTGCATCAATACGGTATTGTCTCCCTCAAAGGTGGTAAAAATATCGGAATCTGCCTTAAAATCAGCAAAACGATTCTCTGCCAAATAGCCTTTTCCACCACAAGCTTCCCGACATTCTTGAATGGTATCGGTCGTGTACCATGTTGCCACTGATTTTAAGCCCGCCGCCAAAGTTTCTATCTCCCGCATATCTTCTTCTTTGCGAGTAGAGAACCGCTTGGTCAAATAAGTTAAGGCAAAATCTAAGGCATAGGCTTTCGCCAAGCGAGGCATTAAGCGACGTTGATGCGAAGGATAATCCATAATCAACAGTTCTTCTTGATTCTTATCTCCAAACTGTCTGCGTTTCAAAGCATAACGGATCGCAATCGTCAAGCTGGCCTTGGCTGCGCTCAACCCCGCTCTTGGCACACACATACGCCCACCAACCAACGTTCCCAACATGGTAAAAAAGCGTTTGGATTCTTTTTCGATTGGACTAGAATAAACGCCCTGTTCGTCGATGTTCCCAAAGCGATTCAACAAATTAAATCGAGGCACTCGAACTTGGTCAAACCAAATGCGCCCATTGTCCACGCCATTTAAGCCTAATTTGTACGCACAATCTTCAATTTTCACTCCGCTTGCAATTACGCCTTTTTTATTTCTAATATCAACCAAAATAGCGTGTACCCCATGATTTTTCCCATCGACAATTAATTGTGCAAAAACCGACGCCATTTCCCCATGTGCCGCAGCATTACCAATATAATCCTTCCCAGAAGACAAGCTTGGAGAATGGACAATAATTTCGTCACTTGCAGGATCATAAGTAGCAGTCGTTTCACAGTTTCTAACATTGGACCCATGCCCTGTTTCAGTCATGGCAAAACACCCTGGCAACTTCATGGTACCGATTTCATTTAGGTATTTTTTGTGATGTTTTTCAGTTCCCAACCACAAGACAGAGCCGCCCCACAAGCCAAATTGTACGCCAAATTTGACCACTAAACTTAAATCGTGGTAACCAAGCGTTTCAAACACGGCGGCATAAGCCCCCATGTCATCTTTTCCGCCAAATTCTTTAGGCAAATGCAAAGCTCCATAGCCTTGCTCCGCCAACAAATGCACCCACTTTAAAACCTGCTCTCTGTAGTCTTCTTTATTTCGAATCGTTTCTAAATTAAACATAGGATCATGCAAAATTTTGAACACATTTTCTCGTATTTCTATATAATCATCGTCTAAAATATGTTGTAAGCCTTTTACATTTATTTTAGACGTATTCAAGGCTTTTTTAGCTTCCTTAACCTGTTGTTGCGTTAAAATTTCGCTGTGTAATTCCATACTAACAACTCCAATTTTCGCTTCTAAACTCTTCAAGGCTTCTATTACATCTTGAGTTAGCCAAGTTTGTTTTTTAGATCGTATTTTTGCCATTTCGATTCCTAAATCTACTAAAGAATGCCGACCTTCTGCCTCCATCTTTGGAGCACTTGCTTGCATACTACTTGCCCATTGCTCATACAAATCAGAAGACGGAGGATTTGTCGGGTTCATCCAAGACAGCAATAATTTTTTATCCGTTTTATTAATCCAAGTAAAATCATTAATCTTACTCTGTATTAGAGTAAGCTCGCTTGGTCCTAATACGGCATCAGACCATCCAATATAAAACAGGGGAATGAAGGCAGTCACTTGGGGAGAGTATGTTTTGGGTAGCATGTTGTTTTTTTTTTTAGAATAGGAGAATAGGAATGAAGCAGATAGAATTTCAAGCTCCGCACGATAGTACTTTAGGAGCCTTTGTCTGTCAAAGAATCATATTTCTTAAGATAGTAATACTTCTAATGCGAATCAAGAGCTAAAAGTAGGTCTGAACAATAAAAAGCAGGAATAAGCGCTTTACAAAATGATGAATGTTTAATTTTTAATGTTGAATGCTTTCTTTTGCATAAGATACATTAAAAATTAAGCATTCATCATTAAAAATTTAGAAAATAGGCTTCTAATATAAAGTAATCTTGTTTTAAATGTACATTTTAGTTCTGTTTTAGCCCTTGATTCGAATTACTATAAAATGAATACAGATTTTGTCTAAAATTTTAATTCTATTTCTATTTTATTTGTAATTACAACTATTTTAACCTATATTCGTAGTTACAACTATCGGAACAACGAATTTCTATTAAAAAACCTACTATTACCGAACGAATAAGACGCAAACAAAATGAATATCAACGAAGCCATAAAACAAAAACAGTTCGCAAACGAGTGGGAAAAAGCA
>CACVAQ010000042.1 GCA_902727865.1 uncultured Aureispira sp.
TTATATTCACAATATTTAGATGAGTTTTCTGTAACCTTATTTAATTATGCTTGCCGATAACTAGTGTATATCCACATTGTGGATATATTTGCCTTGTACAGAATTAAAATATTATTTAATTTAGCAAAAAAAAACAATGTACAAAAAAAGAACAAAAATATTTAAAATAAGGCATAGTGTTAGATTTTTATAAATCTAGAGCATCAAGTGGGCTTTTAACATTTTGAAGAGGCTTATTACTGATATGAGTATAGATTTCAGTTGTTTTAGAACTGCTATGACCTAGTAAAACTTGTATAGTTCGTAAGTCTGTACCACTTTCCAACAAGTGAGTTGCGAAACTATGCCGAAGTGTATGCACTGTAGCTAGTGGATTAATACCAGCCTTATCGACACCTGATCTAAAAATTGATTGGACACTACTAGCGGAGTATCGACCACCATTTTTTCCTTCGAACAACCCGTAAATTGGCTTATATTCGGCGATGTATTGCGCTAATACTTTCCAAAGTTTCTCTGATAGCATGACATAGCGATCTTTTTTTCCTTTAGCATCTTTGATAACGATTTGTTTTCTATCTAAATGAATGTCTTGTTTTCTTAAATTCAGCGTTTCTCCTAATCTTAAACCTCTAGAACCATCTACCTGTAAATAGTAAATCCTGCCGCCTTCTAGGCAATCTACGTTGAGTGCTTCGTCTTTATTAAAAATATCATAATCACTATACACTTCTAATGCGAATCAAGAGCTAAAAGTAGGTCTGAACAATAAAAAGCAGGAATAAGCGCTTTACAAAATGATGAATGTTTAATTTTTAATGTTGAATGCTTTCTTTTGCAGCTCGTGTAATTATTCGAGTTTATCTTCTTTTATGTCTTGCCTATATTGTGTACTCTATTGATAATCAGGTAGTTGGTTTTTGTGTTAATTGTGTATTAATAGGCTGATAATCAGTTGAATGCGAACTGTTGCTTCAAAAAAAAAGACACAAGGCGCTTTTATAGCGTTTTGTGTCTTTTTTAGTACTTGTAAGTGGTCAAAAAAAGCGGATCATGAAATTGACGACTTAAAATTTAGGACGGCTCTCGGCTCCAATTTATCGAGCTAATTCAACGAGTACTTGTTTCTTCTTAATCCGTTTTTTGCTGATGTTTTTGATGACCTGATTGACCTTGTCTTGATGAACCGCAGCATAGGAGACATACTCTTTAACGACCACTAATCCTAAATCTTCTTTTTGAAGCCCACCTTTTTTAAATAAAGTCCCTACGATGTCAAATTTGTTGACTTTATCCTTTTTTCCAGCACTAATATAAAGTGTTTTCCAAGTCGGTTTTTGCAAGGGAGGAACCGTTTCAGGCAGCTCAATATATTCAATCGTTTCGTCGATGTATTCTCTCCAAGGTTTGTCTTGTTCTAAGATCAAATAAGCCGTTCCTGTGGCTTCCATACGTGCTGTACGACCATTTCTATGAATGAATTCGGATTCTGTATGAGGGAGTTGATAATGAATAATGTGTTGGATGGTAGGAATATCTAGACCCCTTGCTGCCAAATCTGTTGTGACTAATATATTATGGCTTCCATTTTTAAATTTAATCAAGGCTAATTCTCGATCTTTTTGCTCCAAGCCGCCATGAAAAATATCATGTTCAATACCTGATTTAAAAAGCATATTGCTCACTCTTTCAACGGTTGCTCTTTGGTTACAAAAAACAAGTGTTGGTTCTGAACCAACATAGTTGATTAGTTTTAGAAAATCAGATTCTCTATTGGCGCTGTTGGTCACCAATGCTTTGGTGCTTAGGGCATCCGATTTCTTTTCTGAAAGAAAGTTCAGTGTTGTTGGTTGTACTAAACCCACAAATTCAGGAACCTCTACGGCAGAAGTGGCAGAAGTCAAATGGCGACGCTTTAAATTGGGGAGTTCCTCAATAATAAAGGACATTTCTTTGGCAAAGCCCAACTCTAAAGACTTATCAAACTCATCTAAGATTAGATGTTGAATGCCTTCTGTGGTAAAACTTTCTCTACGCAAGTGATCGGCAATTCTACCAGGCGTTCCAATCAAAAGTGTTGGAGGCACCTGTAGGCTGTTTAGCTCCGTTTTGATCGAATGTCCACCATAACAACAATTGACCTTGAAGCCTGTTTGCATGTCTTTGAAGACTTGTGTGATTTGAAGCGCCAACTCTCTCGATGGGGCTAAAACCAAGGCCTGTACGCCTAAGGCAGGGTCCTCTTTGAGTTCTTGTAATAAGGCTAGTAAAAACGCAATAGTTTTTCCAGAGCCCGTAGGAGACAAGAGCACCATGTTTCCATTCTTTTGTGCGGCACTTGTCATGGCCTGTTGCATGTCGTTTAAAGCGCTAATCTGTAAGCGTTCTAATATATGCTTGGTTGTATTTTTGTTCGATTCCATATTGCAAAGATACACAAAAAATGAAGAAGTCAGCAGCTAATTTTTATCAATCAGTTTAAAGATTACTTTTTTTAGAGCACCTTGATTTTTGAGGTTGAAGAAGCCTTCTTCTGCACGCATCGCAGCGATGGACGTTGAAAAGCGCAAGGCTTGTGCATCCGTTTGATCGGCAGATTTTATCCAAATGATAATTTCATCTTCTAGAGCGGCTGAAAAATGGGTCGCCATAGGAATGCTTGGTTTGTAGTTTTTATCGACCGTATCTTGTACAATGGTAGTATAACTCAAATGAGGATAGGTTACATTGAGATTTTGACTATTTCGAAGGCTTATATTATAGACCATTTGGTCCCAGTCTTTGCTTTGTAATTCTTGCAAATAAATGCCCACGCTTTCTACAAGATGCGGTTGGTTGATGTATTGCTCTGCCCTTGATTCTGATAAGGTAAAGTCCCCACCTTGTGCTTGAAGTTGTACGGTATATCGTGCGCCTTCTAACATGATTCGATAAGGAATAAAGACACGAATGTTTTGTTGATTATGAATCGGAAAATGAAGCGCTGTGTTGACTGCTCCATTGATAAAGAATGCTTTATCTAAAGCTTGTCCATTTTCTAACACTTGAATTTTAAAGAGGCCTTTACTATGGTAATAACTAGGAACATGGGTGTTAAACTGAAACAGTTGTCCTGAAATACCTGTAAATAAAGCTTCTTCTTGGCTGGTCGCTTCAATTTGAATGTCATTCACACCACTTGGACAAGCATAGGGTTCGGTCTCAAATGTCGCTAGTTTGATGAGCGGAACGTCAATGGTTTTAATGCTTAATTGTGGGGCAAGTTCAATTGCTTTTGGAGCGACAAAATAAGGTAAAAAAATGAAAATGCTTTGTTGATTAATCGAAGGAATTTTTAGATCCATTCCTTTTTGTACTTTAGAAGGCGTGGCGGCATTCCAATAAAACAGTTGTGCAATGGTTTTTTGGGATAGGCTTGGAAACGAGAGTTGTAATTGTGCTTGTGTTGGGATTTCTGGAATGTTAAAATCTATTTGGTATAAAATTCCAGAAATGCCTTCGTGTTGGTATCCAACCGTTTGTTGTACTTCGAGCGTTTCAATAGTCTTTTTTATCTTTAAATCAATCGATTCATAAGCTTGGATCAAGTGGTCATTGCCTGTTAATTTTAACTTGACACGTTCGGAATTTTGTAGATTATAATAAGCAATAAAATAACGATAGGTACCGAGTATTCTATTGCTCTCCACGGTGCGTTCGCCAACAATAGCTAAAATATTATCAAAAGGAGCTTGCTTTTCATCCGTTACCTGAATGCGAATACTTCGACGTTTGTACGCTAAAGGAAGGCTGTATTCAAAATTGACTTGAATGCCCTTTATTCCTTTGTAGACGACATTTTCTTGAACTTCAAAATTAGTGCTGACTGGTTTTCGTTCTATTTTTTTTACGTCAAAACTAGCTTCTTTGACCCTGCCTGTTTGGGCTTGTTGATAATTTTTTGTGAACGCTTGATTTCCATGCTCTATCTTAAAACAGCCCAAATAGTCATAAGCCGTCGCATCTGCATTGTAAACACAGATAGAAAGACTGTCGTAGTTGGTGATCGCTGTATGAAACGTTTTGGGTTTCACTTTGAAGGCATTTCGATTTTTTGCCCCCTGTAAACTGAGGTCGGAGCCAACCTGAACGAGCCATTTGGGGTCAGGCGCATTGTAGCCCAAACCCAGTGGATTGGCGGTACTATCTGGAATAACCGTCGCTTTTTTTAAGTCTAAAAACAAGTCATAAATTTTCACCTGATGGAATCGGAAAGGACGGTTGTAGACTGGAAGTCCTTGCCCTTTTACCCAAATTAGAAGGCTAACATCGTGTATACCTTCTTCGGTATCTATGTTTCGATAAGGAATGTACAAATGAACACTAGTGTCCAAGTCAAAACTATCCATTCCCAAACTATCGACCAAATAAGCCAAGCTGTCGCTGTAGGTATAGGTGAAGTCAAGTGTTTGGGTCGCAATAACTTGTTCCTTGATTTTTAGTTCTACTGAAAAATGCTGTGTTGCAATATCCAATAAATAAGGTTGAAGGTTGAATTGAATATCCAAGCCTTTTGTGCTGCTATGAACCCCTTGAATCGTCGCATCCGTATTTATTTGAAATGCACTGAGTTGATAGTCTGCTTGTGCCTGCAAATAAGAATGCATGAAAATAAAAAATAAAATGTACAAATATGAACGCATTATTGTGTAGCTTTTGATTGGTATTAATAACGAACAGGCTTGATCGTGTATCCTTTCTTTTTTAGTAATCTTAAAACCCCTTTTTTTCCACCCAAATGCCCTGCTCCAATAGCCGCAAAAAGACTTTGTTCTGTGGCAAAGGTTTCGAAGCGATCTGCCATGATGAGGTTGCGGTCATACAATAAAACTTGGCGCATACCACCGATAGACCGCTTTGCTTTTTTTAATAATTTTTGTAAATCTCCTTGGATGTACAGCTCAGCAGTTTTTTTTATTTCTCTTTTGAACGACACAAAATGGGTGGCAATTTTTTTGAGCGAACGACACTGATCGTCAAGATTTACTTTAGAAAAAACGCTCATTTGTTCTTCGAATGTTTCCAAGCCCATCATTGTTTTACCTGCTTCTTCCGCCATGTTGTACAGCACGCTATCCAAGGCTTCTGTATTGTCTTTTTGAAATTGAGACTCAGAAATAAGATTGAATAATAGGATCGGAGAACTGTATTTTAAATGCTCTAATTGATGTCCTGTTTCTTTTAACAGTAATCGTTCTAGTTTCTTGTAAATTCTAGGATTTAAATAATCTTTTAGAGAGCTTCCGTCGGGAAGTGCTGCTGCTGCTTGTAGTTGCTGATTGTCAGCGTCTTTTAGGTCGAATTCTGCGGCAAAAGCGTTACAATTATGAATACATTCTTTCAAGAATTTAATATTTCTAAAGGCTCTATTGTCTCTTACGTGCATCGTGCCAAAAAGGTAAGACGGTGCGCTTAGTTCTTTGCCACTGATTTCCCAAAGAAGGCTATGTTTTTTGTTTGTCATTCTATTATTAATAGGTCTGTTTGTTAATTCGTCCTAAGGTTTATAAATATCAAGCTGTTTTAAAGCAAAAGAACTGCCAAGATTGTAATAACGTCTAGTTCGAGGCTGCTCTTATTAAACAGGTTGGTTCAGAACTGGACATAAAAATAACCTTAGTCTTCTTTAAAGACTAAGGTTTTGGTGAAATTTATAAAAATAATTTATTGGATGAAAATCTCTTTAGGGGTGGATTTTATATTCAAAACATTGTATTTTTTGACCGTATTACTAAAAAAGGTGTCTACTTTTAGTAAATAAAAAAAACAATAGTTTCGGATTCTTGTTGTTAAAAGAAGCAACTCTTAATAAGAGTTTAAGAATCATTTTAAGGTGTTTTGGGGGATTCTAAGATTGAATTTAATAAAATTAGTTGAATATTTGGTTAATCTTTATGCTGTGAGTTGTTTCACAAGTTTTTTTTTAGTAAACTTAAGCTTAGAAGATAAGCCCCAAAAATTATGAATTGAACATTGGGATTCTTGTTTACAATTGCTACAAATTTAATTAACAAAGAAAGTCAACAGAGGTCATGGGAAGGAAAAGCAAAGCAGATGTCCGCAAAAAAGAAATATTAGAACACTTTTACATCGTCTTAAAGGACGAAGGGTTTGAGAATGCATCTATTGCAAAAATTGCTAATTTGATGGATGTGAACCCTAGCTTGTTGATACACTATTTTAAGACAAAAGAAGAAATGGTGTTTGCATTTGTTGAGTTTTTGTTAGGGCGTTATGAAGTGACTTTCAAAGAAGCGATGTTTAATTCTGAAGATCCCCAAGAACGCTTTGACAATACTTTAAACACGATGTTTAGCGAAGATTGGCTGAACTTCTCAGAGCAAACAGTTTTTTATGCTTGCTACTATTTATCTTCTAGACATGCTCGAATCAAAGAACTTTTTCAAGAAATGTATACCAAGTTTAAAGACGTACTTATTCCCGAAATTCAATCTTGGATGAAAGCAGGCATTATCGAAGAATCAGACCCAGAAAGCGTGGCGGATTATTTGATTATTATGAATGAAGGCTTAACTTATTTTGATAAACTCATGAGTGATCCAGAAGGCTTTAAGCGTCGTGCTGCATTTTTGAAAGCCTCAGTTGTGAAGACCTTGACGACCTAGTTTAGTTGATTCTGTGCATCTACTTTGAAAGTATAGTATCAGACACTTTCAAAGTGTCTGATACTATACTTTAAGCGATTTGTTGGTTAAACGCTTCCACTTTAGGATTCATTAAATAAAACCATAGTGGTGGAAAAAGTGCAATCAGCATAGAGGTAGGATAGCCCCAAGGCAACAAAGGCGCTTTCTCAAAGTGCCGCAAAACTTGATACTTTCGATTTGCTTTGTAATGGTGGTCCGAATGCCTCGTTAATTCATACAATAAAATACGTCCAACGTCATGGTTGCAATTCCAAGAGTGCCAAGGCTGTACGGGCTCGTATCGACCAGATTCTAATTGGCGACGTTGCAAACCATAATGCTCAATATAATTCACCGTTTCCAACATTAGAAAACCTAGAATAGCAGTTATAATAGCAAAAGGCAACATTGCCAAACCAAACAGAGCAACGACTAGTGCCAAATAAGCGACTTGAATCAATTGAAAATGAATCATTTGATTGTGTCTTCCAACAACCGCTTGATCTTGTTGACGGAGCCGTTTGGCCTCTAGTTTCCAAGCAGACAAATAACCCAAAATAACAGACCGACAATAGAACGTATAAATGTTCTCGTTGAATCGGGAAGTCGCTGGATCTTTGGGCGTTGCAATATGTACATGATGCCCATGGTTGTGCTCAATCGCAAAGTGTAGATAGAGATTAGGAACTAACAAGACTTTAGATAAAAATCTAGGCAAGGCTTCTGTTCGATGCCCTAATTCGTGCGCTACATTAATACCAACCCCTCCAATGTAAATTCCTGTACTTAGGGTTAAGCCAACAATTTCGTAGGTTTGCAAACTAAGGTTCGCTAGGCTATAAAAATACCAATAAAGAATCCCTAAAAGCATCGGAACGTTGAGGTATAACAAAATATTAAAAAACGTTTTGCTCGCTTGTGTTTGTTCGGCCTCTTTTTCTAAGTTTTCTTTATTACCAGGAAAAAAAGCTTCTAAAATAGGAATGGCAATAAAAGAAACGGTCACGCCATTATAAGACCAAATGCCTTTGTAATAAAGTGCGTGTGCAACAATCGCAGGAACAATATAAGCTAATAGATATTTTAAGTCTTTCCACATAATAATTAAGATTGATTGTTGGTGAACAGTATACTGTCAATTACAAAATACAAAATCAAATTACAAATTACAAATACAGGCTGGATGACTTTTTCCTTGTTACAACAATTCTAAGGCTTTTGATAATTTATCAATTAGATAGGCTGGCTCTTCCAAGCCGACGTAATATCGAACGAAGGTAAAGGGAAGTGGCGGTGTTTCGTTCGGCTGTAAATTATAAAAAACACAAGTTGGAATCTGTAAAGATTCATGACCTCCCCAAGAGACTGCAAATTGAAAGAATTTGGCCAAACGATTCGAGAAGTTTTCCATTTGCTCGATGCTTTCTGCTTTAAAATTAACAGAAAACAAACCTCCTGCACCACGCATTTGGGATTTTGCCAAATCATATTGAGGAAAATCTTTGTCGAAAGGATATAAAACAGAATCGACCTTAGGATGGTTTTTTAGAAATTGAACAACTTTTTCAGTCGTCGCACTTATTTTTTCTAAGCGAATGGGCAAAGTCCTTAAGCCTCTCAAGACCAGCCAAGCGTCATTGGGCGAAATACAAGCTCCCAAGGTCATGTATTCAGAACTAAATATTTTTTGAATCATAGGTTTAGCGGCACAAATTACTCCAAAAACGACATCACTATGTCCCCCAAGATACTTTGTTCCAGAATGAAGCACAATGTCAATGCCATAATCAATAGGGTTTTGATAATAAGGACTTGCATAACTGTTGTCAATGATGGTTGTAATGTCGTGTTGTTGGGCCAATTGAGCACAAGCTTTTAAATCTTGTATTTCAAAGGTTAGAGAATTGGGGCTTTCTAACATCAATACTTTGGTGTTGGGGCGGATCGCTGCTTCAATTTCCGCTATTGAGCGACCATCTACAAAACTATGCTCGACCCCAAATCGAGTTAAGAATTGATCCAAAAGTTTGAAGGTCCAACTATAGGGTTTTTGGACGCAAATGATGTGATCTCCAGCAGAAAGATTGCCAATAATAGCGGCAGCAATAGCCGCAGACCCACTCGCTAGAACCAAGGCATCTTCACTGCCTTCGAGCGCTGCCATCTTCTTTCTTAAAATTGCTACCGTTGGATTATTACCACGCGTATATATAGAGCCATCTAGCTCATTTCTAAAGCCCTCTCTAAAGGCTTCTACGCTTGGGAAACTGAAATTAGAGGACTGAATAATTGGAGGAACAATGGCGTTATAATACTTTTCTTTGTCTTCTCCTTCATGTGTTAAAATGTGCGACCAATCTTTCATTGTTTTGAATTTAAATGATTTTAGGTTTTTTTCTTAAAAAAAAGTTAATATATTTACTCAATGGTATGCTAAGGTAATATCTTGGTTAATCACCTTTACTTTAGAATAAAAATAAGAATTAGGTAGTGTATTATTGAGGTTATTTGGCGATAGAATGAATGAACTTTTGCAAATTTTCCGATAAATTGGGGGTTTACAAATTGGATTGCTTGAACGAATGAGGACAATAATACAATTTTAGATAAAAAAAATAACACAGAAGATTAAATGAAATCATTAAATAGGATTTTGCTTCTCTTTGTTTGTTTGCTTTCTTGTGCTTTGGTAACAGAGGCTCAGGTCGGGATTAACATACTCCAGCCAGATACGTCCGCTATTTTGCATTTGGAGTCTACCGATCGAGGGTTTTTACCTCCAAGAATGACAACCGCACAACGAGATAATATTTTTAGCCCCAAAGAAGGCTTAACAATCTTTAATACACAAGATAGCGTCATGCAATACTACACTGGAAGGTGTTGGTTGCCTGTATGGCAAGAGGATTGTGACGAGTGTTTGTTTGACTTTTCTATTGGAAGTCAGAATGGGAACATTGATCGAATTATGGGAAACAGTGATTCGACACAGCTTTTTATTGATCAAAGTAATGGTTCGAATTCAATCGGCGTTTATGT
>CACVAQ010000043.1 GCA_902727865.1 uncultured Aureispira sp.
CACCGTAAAATGCCAACGATATAAAGATACCGATAATTCACCTGAGGGGTGTTAGGTATCTTTTTTTTAGGGCCCTGTAGGAATTAAATTCCTAATCCTTTTTAGATTTCTTTTCAGCTTCCTTATAGGGCAAGTCATAATGTGCGAAGATCTTCTTCGTGGCTGCTTTTCCAACAGTCGTTTCTAATTCCTCTTGCGTTGCGGCTTTCATTTTTTCGACAGAGGCAAATTGTTGCAATAGCTTTTCAGCCGTTTTCTTGCCAATGCCTTGAATTTCGGTCAATTGAGTCGAAACATATTTTTTAGAGCGAATCAAACGATGAAACTCAATGGCAAAGCGATGCGCCTCATTTCTAGCTTGTTGAATAATTTTAAGCGTCGGTGATTTTTTACTTAACAATAAAGGCACGCTATCTTCTGGGAAATAAATTTCCTCCAATCGTTTCGCAATTCCAATAATCGTTACTCGATTGTAAATACTCAAGGCCTTTAAACTTTTTACAGCAGCGCTCAATTGCCCTTTCCCTCCATCTATTATAATTAATTGTGGCAAGGTTTGATGGCTCTCTAAAACCCGTTTGTATCGACGATAAACAATCTCTTCCATCGAAGCAAAATCATCTGGCCCATCTACTGTTTTTATATGATAATGTCTATAATGTCGCTTAGAAGGCTTTCCATGCTTAAAACAAACCATTGCTGCCACAGGATGTGTTCCTTGAAGGTTGGAATTATCAAAACACTCTATATGCAAAGGCAAGACCGACATTTGAAGATCCTTTTTCATAATCTCCATGACTTTTTCAGAGGTAGATTTTTTGCTGGCTCTCGATATCGCTTGTTTCTGTTTTTGCAAGACATAGTAGGCTAGATTTTTTTCTGAAAGTTCTAGCAACTTCTTCTTATCCCCTATTTTGGGTATTGTAATCGTAGTTCCCTGCCAGACATCAGGAATTTCAATCGGAACAATGACTTCAGGCGCAATACTCTGGTATTTTTCTCGTAGCGTTTGGATCGCAAAAACCAATAAATCCCTTTGGTCATCGTCCAAATTCTTGTCCAACTCCATCGTAAAGGTGTTAATAATCGCACCATCTACTACTTTTAGGTAATTAAAATACGCAAGCTCATCATCTTGCTCCAAACTAAAGACATCAACATCCTTAATATTAGCATTGACAACGGTCGATTTACCTTGATAATTATCTAAGGCATCGTATTGAACTTTTATTTCTTGGGCACGCTCAAACTTCATGTCTTCCGCATACTTTTGCATTTCCTCTTTCAAGTAGCGTTTCACAGAAACGAAATGCCCTTTCAAAATATTAGCCACTTGATCTATCTTTGCATTGTAGGCTGCTTCTTCTTCTAGTGCAACACAAGGCGCCAAACAGTTTTTAATATGAAACTCTAAACAAGGTTTGAATTTTTCGGCTAAAATATTCTTTTCAGATAAATTAAGGTTACAAGTCCGTAATTGAAACAAGTTCTTAATCAAATCAACAATCGTATTCATACGATGTCTAGAGACATAGGGGCCAAAGTATTTAGAACCATCTTTATGTACCTGTCGAGTGATAAATACTCTTGGAAAACGTTCTTTTTTGATGCAAATATAAGGATAAGGCTTTCCTGACTTAAGCATCACATTGTACCGAGGCTGGTGCTTTTGAATTAAAGTTGCCTCCAATAACAAGGCATCTTGTTCGGTATCAACGATTGTATATTCGATTCGGACGGCATTACGCACCATAATACGCGTTTTGTTACGCATATCTTTACGGTTCCCAAAATAGGAAGCAACTCGTTTTTTAAGGTGTTTGGCTTTCCCGATATACAGAATAACATCTTCCTTGTCTATAAAACGATACACGCCTGGTTCGGTAGGAAAGGTAGGGGCGATTTCATTGTAATCGTCTTTTGTCATAATATTATAGCCGTTCGTTAGGAGATTGTACTAATTTGAATATCAACGCTCGATTCAAAGTAAATAAAACTAAGCAATTTTTGATGATCAACAAGGATGTACTTCTACAGAAATTTAATAGGAGCTATTTTTTCTAAAATACAAAAATTACAAAAATCAACAAATTGTCAAACAGGAAATAGCATCCGTCCTGCGGCAAAAATATACAACTATTTATCAATAATAAGTCGGTAATTTTTTGATTTTTAAACAAAAAACAAAATGGCTAGACGAAAACAAGCAATTATTACATAAAAAATGCCAACTCCTAAGAGTCGGCATTTTATCACAAAACTAAATTTACACTACACTTCACTCTTATTGGACACTCCACTTAGCGACTAAGTAAGCTCCATCTTTATTTTTCAATTTCTTATTTCATTACTGTAGCAGTAGATGCTTCATAAGGAACAAATTGGTATCTTTTTTTATAATCTGGAATGGTTACTTTCTCAACTTGAAACGTCTTATTTTCACTTTCGGCTTCTGCCATATCCATTTGACACCACAAAGGAGCAATAGATCCTCCTGTCTTTAGAATAAAGCAAACAATAGGGCGATCAGAGTCATATTTTTTAGCGCCTTTTTCGTCTGCCAATTCATACAAAGCAATTGATTGACGTTGAACAAGGTGCTCTACTCTACAACGGATTTGGAATGGCTCTTCATTCGACATACCTTCCAATACGATTAAAGGTTCGCCATTTTCTCCATCTTCCATCATAATGATATTACAAAAAGAAGCATCATCTACTTTCATCTGCCAAGTACCTTCTAAATCTAAAAAAGATTGTCCATAGTTACATAATGGTAATACCAAAAAGCATAAGACTATATATATCGTTTTCATTATTGATTATGTACTCGTGGTGACTTAATAGATTTCCTTACTTGTTGATACAAAGCTATATCATTTCATTTTAACGTCACGGGAAATTCTAGCCATCTATTGTTATTTTTCTGCCAAAGAGCGGCTCATTTTTGCCACTACAGGTATCTATTTTTGCCATTTTGGTACATTTTCATTTAAAATTTTCTAAAGCCCAGACGACACGCCACGCATAAAGGTAAGACAATCAACAGACTACACCTCTTTACTATAAAAAGAATAAAATTTGTATCAAGTAATAAAATTTAAAGTTGCTTTTTTTTATTTTTTTTGCATTTCAAGCGATATAAATTCATTATTTCTCTTGTATCTGTTTTAAATCATCAAAAACACTCCCAATAATTCCTCTAATACAAAAAGGCTATCCAACAAAATTGTCAGATAGCCTTCTCTTAAAATATTCTATTCTACAAGTATTTCATTATTTACCACCAGCTTTTACTTCTTTACGCATTTCGGCAGCACGTTCTGTCAAAAGTCGAAGTGTTCTCTCCTTCGCTTTAATTTCTTCTTCTTTTTCTTTTATTCTTGCATCAAGTGCAGCAATTTCAGCAGTCGCCTTTTCTTTAACCGTTGCAACAGCAGCAGTAGCTTTGTCTTGCTCCTCTTTTACTTTAGCTTTAATTTTAGCAATTTCTTTTGCAGATGCTTCATTGGTTGTAGCAATTTCAGCAGTCGCCTTTTCTTTAGATAGAGCGACGGCAGCTGCATTTTCATCTTGAGCTGTTTTCAGATTTTCATCCAACTTCGTCTTCGCTTCTAAATTCTCTTTTTGAATGCGTTGAATTTCAGCCGTTGCTTTGGTTTTAGAATCGGCAATTTCTTTAGCCGCTTTTTCCTTGGTTGCAGCAACATCCTCGGCCGCTTTTTCCTTAGCCACCAACATCTCTTGTTGAGCTTTGGCTACAGTTTCATCTAATTCCTTTTTAATACTAATTTTTTTATCTTCAGCAGCAACTTTAGCGTCCGCAACTTCCATGGCGCCTTTTTCTTTTGTTAAGGCAATTTGTTCAGCGACCTCTTCTCTTGTTTTTAACAAACGCAATGTTTCTTCTTTTTCAGCCGCAACGGTACTTGCTCTAATATCTTCAATGACAGAAGCTGCATCCGACTTAGATTTTGCAATTTCCATAGCTGCTTTTTCTCTAGTAGCCGCAATTTCATTCACTGCTTTTTGACGTTCAAGCGCTGCTTTTTCCTTATCAGAAGCGACTCCGTTAGCCAAGTTTTCTTTAATTTTTGCACGTTCCTCCGCAGCATCTTGTTGCATTTTAGCAATAGCCTCAAGTGTTTCTTGTTTGGTATTTGCCTCCTGCTCTTTTAATTTTCCAATATTATTTAACGTCGCTTCCTGTGTTGCTAACATTTCTTCAGCGGCTTTTGCTTTTGCTTCTGCGATATCTTCAACAGTAGCCGTTTTGAGTTTTGCAGCGTTCTCTTTTGCAGATTTAATCTGTCTAGCCGTTTCTTCTTGAATTTCTTTCATTCGCTTAGAAGCAACTTGTTGAGAAGTCTTCACATCTTCTACGTACTTTATCTTAGCATCTTTTGCTTCTAGATTAGCCGATTCAATCTTAGAAATCGCCTCATCTTTTGCTTTTTGAATTTCTGCGGCAGCTTTCATTCTAGCATCCATAACATCTTGAGCAGATTCTTGCTTAATTTTAGCTTCACTTGCTTTCGCCGCTTCAATTTTCGCTTTCACTTCCTCAGCAATTTTAGCAATTTCTACAGCAGCTTTTTCTTTTGCTGCAACAACATCACTAGCAATTATTTTTTTCTTAGCTTCTGCCTCTTCACGAGATTTAATAACAGCTTCAGAAGTCAACTCTTTTGCTTTTGCAATTTCTGCGGCTGCAATAGCTTTCGCTGCTGCAATTTCTTCTGCTGTTTTGGTATTTTCACTAGACGCATTTTTCTTAGCATCAATTACACTAGCTTTGATGCGTGCAATTTCTTCTGCTGCTAATCCTCGCTCAACTTCGATTTGTTTTGCAATTTTCTCACGTTCTATCGCTGCTTTATCTAAGGTTTCGGCAACCGAAGAAGCCGCTTTTTCTTTTATTTTAGCCACTTCTTCCGAAGCTTTTCGTTTGGACTCTGCAATATCTAACTGCGCCTTCTCTTTTTCTTCAATTGCTTTTTTCTTAGCGGCACCAATATCAACGGCTACTTTTTCTCGAACAGACTGGATTTCAGCGGCAGCCGATTGTTTGGCATTTGAAACATCCTTCGCTGTCAAGTTTTTTTCTTCCTCTCCCTTTTTTCTAGCCATAGCTATTTTCTCCGCCACCTCTTCTTGCACTTCTTTTAATTCCCCCTCAACGGTTTCCTTGATGGTTTGAATCTCAACCGTGTATTGCTCTTTTGCAACTTTGTATTCATTGTTCGCTTCGGCTATTTTTTCTGCCGCAGTTTTTCGAGCCTCAGCTACCTTAGTGGCCTCGTCTGCTTGTATTTCTTGAATTTTCAGATTGGCATTCTCTTTTGTTTGGAGTGCTTCTAACTGAGCTTTTTCAACAATGGTCTTGGCTGTTTTTTGAGCAGCCGCAATCGCCGCAGCGACCTCTTCCCTTGCTTTTTCAATTTCAATGTTTGCTTTCTTTCTAGCATCCAATACCTGCTGTGCTATTTCAGCTTGTGTTTTGGCAGCATTTTCTTTAGCAAGCCCAACATCCTTTGCTAAACGAGATTTTATCTTGCTGTTTTGTGCTTTTATTTCTGCGATTTCATTCTTCAAAGCATCTTTACGCAAAACCAATTCTCTTTTCAACTCCTTCTCTTCACTGTCCGTTAATTGGTCACATGGAGAACCAGTTGTTCTAGCAATAGTAGCTGCTGCCGAATTATTTGTTTTAGATTTATTCTCATCAGCAATATTCCCCATACTTGCCTTTACATTCTTATCTTTTACTTTTGAGGGGTCTAATTCTCCTAGAAAGCACTTCACGGCCTTTTTTAGTTGTACTTGACGAGATCCATCCAGAGAATAAGGATACATTTTCATTTCAACCATGTTGACCAACCTTATCTGTGAAATAGTATTCTGTGAGATCCACTCTAGAGCTTTCATATCCAATTGAAGCGTATTTACGTAAGCGGCTCTATTTCGAATCGTTTTCTTTTCACTATCATAAATAAAGTTATAAGGGCGTTTGTCGCCAGTAGAAGAGATAAACATTAATT
Organism: uncultured Aureispira sp.; assembly: GCA_902727865.1. Classification (GTDB taxonomy): domain Bacteria; phylum Bacteroidota; class Bacteroidia; order Chitinophagales; family Saprospiraceae; genus Aureispira. The sequence continues at coordinate 6,042 of CACVAQ010000043.1, forward strand.
TATCATCTTTCTCTAAAGGTTTAATCAAGGTAGAATTATGCCCTGTTGTGGTTATAATTGCAGTAACTCCCTCTTCAGAGTTTTCAAACTTTATACTATAATCAAAATCTGTTCGAGCTACTAAAATATGAGAATTAGTCATCAGACTATGCATATCCCCATGCTTAATATTTTTAGAAAACTCCTCACTACATTGTCCTAAGGCAACATTGGCTAAAGAGACAAAAATAAGTAGGTTAAAAAATTGTTTCATAATTTGGTTTTTTGCGGTAACGAAAAATTGACAACCAACTCACTATAAAGCTCTTACAAAATAAAAAACTCAATAAATCTAGTTGGGAGGTGCTCTTTTTATATAGTTTAATCGCTCATACTACATTACTCCGTTGAAAAATCGTATTAGTTTATTGCATGAGTGCTTCGCTTTGATTATCAGTAAGATGAGCTTTCAGTTATCAAAGTGTTAAAAAGCTGATAATCAAACTAATGCAAGATGCTTTTTTACGTTTTTTATAGAACCCGAACTAAGCGTAGCGACTTCACGTATTAACAAAGGCCCACGACCACGACCACGGAGTAGCAGCGTAGCTAAGTAGCAGCGCAGCTAAGTAAAAACTAAAAAATCAACGGAGTATTAATACTAATGACAATAACTTTATCAAATAGTTGTAAAACAAACTTAACTATTTATAATTCAATACATTCCTTAGTACCAAACGCTAAATTTGCACTTATAATCGGTTCTTTGACAGCTCAAAAATTAGCTACAGGGAGTCTCTGAGTTCTCAAAGACCCTTATAATTTAATGCATTCTATCGGCTCTAGGTTTTAATCCTTTCACTAAGGTCGCCTCAAACGCTAACCATTCTTGCCAACGTGTTTGAGTAACTTCCTTGCCTAAGTAATGTTCTGCCAAATCCAAAAACAAGCGATAATGCCCTGCTTCTGAAACCATAAATTTATGATAAAAACTACGCAAAGCTTCCTCCTTTACATTCAAGGACAAGAGCCTAAAACGTTCACAGCTTCGAGCCTCAATCATAGCGCAAATAAGGATACGATCCAAAAAAAGTTCATCTGGCGTAACGCCTTTTCTTATAAACTTTAATAGCCCATTTACATATTCATCCCTTCTTTGGTGGCCTAGTTTTAAGCCTCTTTTTTCAAGTTCCTTCAGAACCAATCTAAAATGACTCCACTCTTCAGAAACAATCGGACTAACTTTTTCAACCAGTAATTCTTTATCTGAATATCGCTGAATTAACGTAATACAGCTTGTTGTTGCTTTTTGTTCACAATAAGCATGATCGGTCAGAATATCTTGTAGACTCATTTCTGCCATGTTCACCCATCTAGGGTCGGTTGGCAATTGAATCCCTAAGACACGTTTACCTGTATTTTTATTTTCCATGTTTAGTTACGTTCATTCGTTCGGTAAAATCAATCTAATAAAATAGTATTTTGCGATTTTTGTTTAAAAACCCAAAGATTACTTATTATCTGCTAAAACTTGCATCAACTGAATGGCCTCTACTGCTGGTCGAACATCGTGCACCCGTAATAGGTTTGCACCATTTTGCAAGGCAATTACATGCAGTGCCGTCGTCCCCTGAAGTGCTTCTTGAGGGGTATTCTTTAATACTTTCCAAATCATTGATTTCCTCGAAATACCTGCTAGAATAGGCATTTCTAATGCCTTATAAACAGATAAGTGGTTTAGTAGTTGATAATTATGCTCAATTGTTTTTCCAAATCCAAACCCAGGGTCAATAATAATATCTTGAATACCTTTGCTTTTTAACAAGGCTATTTTTTTTAAAAAAAAGTCCATCACCTCCACAACAACCGAATCATAGCTTGCTTGTTGCTGCATATCTTGTGGCGTCCCTTTCATGTGCATCAATACATAAGGTACCTTTCCAGCAGCGACAACATCTAATAAACCTTCATCTATACTAGATGCAGAAATATCGTTCATCAGATGTATCCCCGCATCAATCGACTCTTTTGCGACCTTCGCCCTATAGGTATCAATGGATAATAAGGCTTCTGGATAACACTTTGTCAACAAATTGATGATCGGAACAACACGGCTCAGTTCTTCGTCTACCGAAACAAAATCAGCGCCTGGTCTCGAAGAAACACCTCCAATATCTATAATTTGGGCGCCCTCTTCAAGCATCTTTTCAACCTGTGCCCGCACCTGATCTTCTGTTTTCATCCGACTTCCTTCATAAAATGAATCTGGCGTGATATTTAAGATGCCCATAACAACAGGACTTGATAAATCCAACAGTGTGCCTCTACAGTTTATAGTCATGTGCTTGATGCGTAAATAGCATTTTATAAGCAGCCAATCGCTACTTCTACAATAGAAGTAAATCAATACGCTTCATTTTTATAATGCTACGAAAGTGAAAGTGTTACAGTTTTCTTAAAAGAGAGTGTAAATATAAACTTTCTTATCGAAATTATTTGTTTATTTTAATAGCTTTTAAAACCTTATTTTCAATAAAAAAATACTTCTAAAAGTACATCGATCAAATACTTTTCACTTTTTGGGGTCATAGACGGTATACCTTTTGTATTATAAGAGCTATTATTTTGCTTCTACTTTGGAGTACATCGCAAAGAGGTTGTTTCGCTTTTGTTTTATTCTATAATACTCCGTTGATTAGCTGCGCTGCTACTGCGTGGTTTTTAGTTTTTACTTCGTGAGCCTTCGGGTTCTATAAAAAACATAAAAAAACATCTTGCATTAGCTTGATTATCAGATTTTTAATACTTTGACAACTAAAAACTCATCTTGCTGATAATCAAAGCGAAGCACTCATGCAATAAACTAATACGATTTTCCAACGGAGTAATGATTCTACTAAAGAAAGTACTTATTCTTAAGCACACTATATTATACTTACCTTTGCTCTTATTTTACCAAAATCAAAACTCGTATCACATGAGACCACTAAAGTCAATAGGATTTTTTTTGTTACTAATTGGCCATAGTATTTTAGTTGCCCAAGACAGTACGTCTACCACCACTTCTGATACTAGTACGATCAAGCAAAGTCACAACAAATATTTTGCTCAACTTCCTGCTCCTGAACCAGAAAAAAATGCGGAAACATTGATGAAAGAAGCAATTGTTCATTTTGATGGAGGGCGTTATCAGAAGAGCATTGAAATACTAGACGAGGCCATCGACATCAATGAATTTCCACAGTTGATGCCCATTCTGCATTTTTACAGAGCGGTTTCAAACGTAAAAGTCAAGCAATACGAAGCCGCCATTAAGGATTATACCAAGGCCATTGAGTTTAATCCTAAAAAATCCAAATATATCTACCATAGAGGTTTAGCCCATTTTCAATTGAGTCAGTATGAACTGGCTAAAAAGGATTTTCAGACGACCTTAGTAATGGATGGAGGAAATGCCGATATTTATGTCAAACTCGCCTTTCTAAAACAACAAGAAAACGACTTAAAGGGAGCTATTGAAGGCTATACCAAAGCGATTGAGTTTAATCCTAAATTTGCTGCTCCTTATTATTATCGTGGCTTGATTTACCTTCAAGTTTTATTACACGACAAAGCTTGTTTCGATCTTCAAAAAGCAGCAGACTTGGGGCATCCTTTGGCTTTGAGACAATATGATAAATATTGTGCTGGGAAATAGGG
>CACVAQ010000044.1 GCA_902727865.1 uncultured Aureispira sp.
TTCTCCACGAAGTAATGTAATAAAACAAAGCAAGCTAAGCTTAAAAAGCTTCCAAATGCTTACTATTCAAATCAACTATCCGACTTCCCATCTACGGGGTTCTGCGTCCAATTAATATTCAAAGTTACTTGTATGCCCTCGGTCATCATTTTATGCTGGTGCATCAACACGGCTTTAAATTTATTGCCTCGGTCTATATAGTTTTTAAACAAATCAAAGCTGGCACAAGCTGGAGACAACAAAACAGCATCTCCAGGTTCTCCATATAACGTCGCTACTTTTATCGCTTCCTCCACACTTCTTACCTCTACTATAATTTCATGCTCATCTGCAAACGCTTTCTGTATACTTGAATTATCAATCCCTAAACAAACAATTGCCCGTACTTTTTTTTGAACTAAATCAAACAGTTGCGTATAATCATTTCCTTTATCAACCCCACCAACAATCCAAACAACTGGTTTGGTCATTGCTTCCAAAGCATAAAACACCGCATCTACATTGGTCGCTTTGCTGTCATTGATAAACTCTAATTCGTTCATCGTAATCACCGATTCCAAACGATGTGGCTCATTGACAAAAGAGGCCAAAGCTTTTTCAATGAACGGATTCTTAACGCCCAATTTTTTGGCCGCCAACACAGCACATTGCATATTAAAGTAATTGTGTCTACCTTTTAGCACCAAAGCCGTTGCTGGCATTTCAAAATCGGTCTCAGGAACTCGAAAGTTGATGCCTTCTTGCTCCAAAGCACGCATAGAAACTTCGTGTATTGCTGCTTTATTTCCATTATAATAATGCTCCAATCCATATTGAATATTCGCATCATCACTATTATATATAAAAACTTGTTCTGCTCCTTTGTTTTGAACGATTCGCAACTTAGAAGCAATATATTTTTCTAATTGATACTCGTAACGATCCAAGTGATCTGGCGTAATGTTCAACAAAATAGCAATCGCAGGATTAAACGTCCTCATGTTATCCAATTGAAAACTACTCACTTCGACGACATAATACGCCCGATCTTTTTCAGCGACTTGCTTTGCCAAACTAAAGCCAATATTTCCAGCAATTCCGACATCAAAACCTGCTACATCCAAAATATGATGCAGTAACCTTGTTGTCGTTGTTTTTCCATTGCTTCCCGTAATCCCTACAATCGTAGCATTGGTATATTGGCTCGCAAACTCCAACTCATCAAGCACTGGAATTTCTTTTGCTTTCAATTGTTGAATCAGCGCAACATGATCTGGAATTCCTGGACTTTTAATGACTATATCAGCCGTTTCTAGGATTCGTTCAAGACTATGTTGTCCTTCTTCATAAGCAATTTTTTTTTCTTCTAAAATTGCTTTAAACTCTTGTCCTATTGTTCCTACATCAGAAACAAACACCTCGAAATGTTCTTTTTGAGCCAAAATAGCCGCACCGACTCCACTCTCTCCAGCACCTAATACTACTATGTTTTTTCGATTGCTCATCTAATTCGTCTTGTGTTATCTTATTTATCTTACTTTCAAGGTTATAATCGTTAATACCGCCAAGAAAACGCCAACAATCCAAAAGCGAGCAACAATCTTTGATTCATGCATGCCTTTTTTCTGAAAGTGATGGTGCAAGGGAGACATTAGAAAAATTCGTTGTCCCGTGCCTGTCTTTTTCTTCGTATATTTAAAATAACTAACTTGCATCATAACCGATAAATTCTCTGCGACAAAAATTCCACACAACAATGGAATAAGTAATTCTTTTCGGATCATAATTGCCAAGGCAGCAATAATTGCCCCCAAAGCCAAACTTCCTGTATCGCCCATAAAAACTTCCGCAGGATAAGCATTGTACCACAAAAAGCCAATACAAGCTCCCAAGAAACAGGCTGAAAACACAACCAACTCCCCTACATGCGGCACGTATAGAACACCTAAGTATTCTGCTAAAATATTATTACCAGAAACATAAGCAAACAAGCCTAATACCGCCCCTATAATTGCCGACGTTCCCGCCGCTAATCCATCAATTCCATCCGTCAAATTAGCAGCATTCGAGACGGCAGTTGTTATGATAATAATAATGGGGATGAAAATTAACCAGACCCAATATTTTGCATTCTCCCCCAAAAACCACAAAAAGTACTGATAATCAAACTCATTTCCTTTTAAAAAAGGTACATTCGTCATAGTTGTCTTAACATAAACCATGTCTTCGATATACGTTATTTTTTCTCCAGCGCTACCTCTTCCAAAACGTTCTACAGGCACTTTTTTGATCACTTCATACCCATATTCTGCGGCCACTTGTTGATCTACTCGCACGACGACATCATCGTGAAACAACATCACAGAGCCAATAATAGCTCCTAAAGTAACTTGTCCTAAAATTTTGTACCGTCCAGCCAAACCATCTTTGCCTTTCGTCAATTTCAGATAATCGTCCAAAAAACCAACCCCACCCATAAATACCGTTGTTAACAACATCATCTGAATATAAATATTCGTCAAATCCGCCAACAACAAACAAGGCAATAAAATGGCTAAAAGAATCATCAAACCACCCATTGTTGGCGTTTTAGCTTTCGCTTCTTCGCCAGGCAAACCCAAAATGCGTTGCTTTTCAATAATCTGCATCCGCTGAATCAGTCCAATAATCTTCTTACCAAAAACCAAGGTAATTAGTAAAGAAATCAGAACCGCCAAACCTGCACGAAAAGTGAGGTATTGAAAAAGTCGAATATCTAAGGTTTCAGCTAACCAGTATAACATGATTCTATTTGTTGTCTTCTATTTGGGTTCTAACGAATGTATTTATTCCTACACTAGTTCATAGCGTTTCTTAAAACTTCTTTGTCGTCAAAAGGCTGTTTGACCCCTTTGATTTCTTGGTATTTTTCATGTCCTTTGCCTGCCACTAAGATAATATCTCCTTTTTGGGCTAAGCGACAAGCCGTTCTAATGGCTTGTTTTCTATCGGTAATAACCAACGTCCTCTGCCCCGCATAAGGCGGAATTCCCTCCTCCATATCAAGCAAGATTGCCGCTGGTTCCTCTGTGCGTGGATTATCGGACGTTAAAATAATTTGTTGACTATAATCACAAGCCACTTTTGCCATTAACGGGCGTTTCGTCTTATCTCGATCTCCACCACATCCTACAACAGTTATAATCTTTTCGTTGCCTGTTCGCAACTTATCAATTGTCTGCAACACTTTTTCTAAAGCATCGGGCGTGTGGGCATAATCAATAATCCCAGAAATTCCCGAAGTTGTATTTTCAATATAATCAAAACGGCCTTCTGGCGCTTTCAAATTACTCATCACAGCCAACACTTCTAATTTATCGGCTCCCAACAATCTTGCGGTAGCATATACGGCCAATAAATTATAGGCATTAAAACCACCGACTAAACGAGCAAAAAATTCTTCTCCATCTAGCTGCATCATCAATCCAGAAAGGTTATTTTCGATCACCTTACTTTTATAATCTGCCATTTGACGCAAAGCATAAGTCACTTTTTTAGCGGCTGTGTTTTGCAACATGACCGCTCCTCTTTTATCATCTAAATTTGTTAGAGCAAAAGCCGTTTTAGGTAAAGCATCAAAAAATCCTTTCTTGGCATAAATATAATTTTTAAAGGTTTTGTGATAATCCAAATGATCGTGTGTGATATTTGAAAAAACACCGCCTTCAAAATGAATGCCTGCAATTCGTTTCTGATCCACTGCATGTGAACTCACTTCCATAAACGCATACTCACAACCAGCATGATTCATCTGCACCAACAACTCATTCAACTTAATAACGTCTGGTGTCGTGTACGTGCTAGGAATCACCTCCTGCCCTATCTTGTTTTCTACCGTAGAAATTAAGCCGACCACATAGCCCAATTGGCTAAACAAGTCGTACAACAGCGTTGCCGTTGTTGTCTTACCGTTCGTTCCAGTAATTCCAACCAGCTTCAACTGTTGAGAAGGTGCGCCATAAAATGTATTGGCTAAACTTCCCAGCATAGCTGCCGTGTCGGTTACTCGTATGTAAAGAATATTTTCTTTTGCATTTTTTATTTCCTCACAAAGCACCACCCTTGCGCCCTGTTCAATGGCTTTATCAATGAACAAATGTCCATCTGTTTCTATGCCTTTGATGGCTACAAATAAAGTACCTTCTGTCACCTTTCTAGAATCAAACTGAAGGCTTTTAATCACAGGATTCGTATTCGGTCCTGTGGTTTGGTAATTGGTTCCTTGTAGTAATTCGTTTAATTTCATTGCTTAAAATTCGTTCCAATTATCCCAATACTAATTCAATGGTGTGCGCTTCACTTACCGAACGTCCAGGCTTAATGGACTGCGATTTCACTTTTCCAGAACCTCGTACTTTTACTCTAATCTTTCTATTTTCTAATAAATACAAAGCATCTCTTAAGCCCATTCCAACGACATTCGGAATCACTTTATCTTGATCTTTAATATTTCTTGTCAACAACGTCAAGCTATCATTTTCAATACGGCTTACAGCCCAACGGGTTTTCGAATCATCCTTATAAGGCATTCCTAAACCATCAATTAAGGTTTGAAAATCACTCTTAAAGCCAACCTGTAAATTCGGCATTTTATCTCCTTTATACACTCTAGCGGAATCGTTAATGGCATTGTGTACATCAATAATTTTTGAATAACACTTGTCTGCAATTTCCTTAAATACAGGCGCAGCGACTCGACCACCATAAAAGCCTACTCGTGGATTGGTAATCACTACGATACAAGAATAAACAGGTTTGTCCGCAGGAAAATAACCAGCAAAAGAAGAGCGATATTTTTTCGTTTCTCCCTTGTCTCTATATGCACGATAATTGATAATAGCCGTTCCTGTTTTTCCAGCGATGCTATAATGTTCTGGTTTGATATTTTTAGCGGTTCCATTCTTCCCTGCAACCACGCTTTCTAACAATTGTCTAACATAACCAACCGTTTTTTCACTAACCAACTGACGGCTAATAATTTCGGGTTGAAACCGTTGTTCCGTTTTACCAAAAGAACGAATTTCTTTTACGATGTGTGGTTGCATCATTTGTCCATTATTCGCAATCGTATTGTACAAATTCAGCGTCTGTAAAGGCGTTAAATACGACTCATAACCAATCGACATCCAAGGAATGGTAATCCCACTCCAATCTCTATAATCAGGATCTTTGATAAAAGAAGACCCTTCTCCAGAAAACCCAAGTTTAGAGCGTTCAAATTGTAACCCTCTCAAATAATCAATGTATTTTTTCTGGCTTGTTTTGTCTTTATTATAATACTTGTTTGCCAATCGTGCGACCCCAACATTAGAAGAAATTTCAAACGCTTTACTAACCGTCGTCTTTGTTAATCCATGATAAGAAGCATCTTCCATCGTTTCGTCATAAAACTCGATACGTCCTTTGTTCAAATCAACAGCATCTGTTGGTTTGATATAATCATGCTCAAACAAGGCCATCATCGTGGCTAATTTAAAAGTAGAACCAGGTTCTGCGGCTTCTGCAATTGCATAATTTTTGGTTTCCCAATAAGAGCTCCGATTTTTGCTAAAACCAATATTTGCAATGGCTTTAATTTCTCCTGTCGCTACCTCCATTACAATCGCACAACCATGATCGGCTTGATTTGTCTTTAAGGTTCTCAACAGCGCTTCTTCTGTAATATCTTGAATATTAACATCCAAGGTAGTCACCACATCTTTCCCCGCTTTGGGTTCTATTTCAGACATATCCGTGAGCGGCACCCAAATATTACTACCAATACATTTCATTGGTTTCAAGGTTTCCTCACCAGATAAGATATGGTCAAAAGCTTCCTCCAAACCGACCCGCATGGTATCTATCACTGGCGTCCCTCTTACATCTCGAATGGTGTCACCAGATGGGTTAATTTTCACATACGAGCGAATGTATCCAACCGTACGATGCGCCAACATTTTAAATGGATATTGGCGTTTACTCATTTTGTCGATAATCAAACCACTCTTATATTGCCCCCCTTTGTTGAACAATGGAAATTTCTTAATTTCTTCTAATTCTAGATAGCCGACATTTTTACGAATAGGAAAATAGCGATGCCCTGCATTTCGTGCATTTTTTAGACGATCTCTATACGCACCAATCGTATATTCATTATCAACATAGCGTGCCAAACAAGAAGCCAAGGTATCTACATACCTCATAAAGGTATCTTTAGGAACTACTTTGGTATCAAAATGTAGTTGAAAGTAAGGCAAGGAAGTCGCTAATAGACTACCGCTTTCTGCCAATATATTTCCTCTAGGAGCTTCTACTGGACGCAAAGCAATATAGATACTATCGGCTCTAGCCCTCAAGGCATCCCCATCCATATACTGAACCTTACCGATCTGTAATAAGATAATTACAGCAGCAATAATCGTCATGAGCATGACAACATAGATACGCCACAAGATGGCGTTTCTAACATCTACTGGCGGTTTTTCGGCTTTTTTGGTTTGGTCTTTTCCTGACATTGCGTCTTCTGTCCTTATTGTTCACAAGAATTGTCCTAGACAGTTCTTATTTTATTTTATTTTTGTTGATAATCTTTTTGGGATTGGTTCCTAATTCTCCCAAGCCCATTTTTTTTACTTTTTTGGCAACCTCAGATTCCATACTTTGATACATCAGGTCGGAGTTTTTAGAATTACTCTCCCAACTGACCTTCTTTAATTCTTTTTGTATGTGTTTAATTTCTTTGATCGTTTGCACCGCATAATGTGAATTAGCAATATAAATAACCCCCAAAAAAGCTAGGTAGAAAATAAAATGGATGTTGTTGAATAAATAAAAGGCGCTCATATTCAAACCATTCATAAAAGCAGGTTGCTTTTTAGGTTTTGAAGGCCTTTTGGGCGCTGTTTTTATGGGTGCTTTTATTTTATTCTCAGCCATGATACTTCCTTCTCCTCTGTTACGCTTCTTATTTTATTTATTAAAAGCTAGTTTAAATTAAAAAAATTGTCGTGGGGCGAACACGAGGTTCGCCCTTACGTCAATTAAATACTAGCGGTTTCTTATCTGTCCGTTCTGCAATACGCATCTTGGCAGATCTAGCTCTTGGATTCTCTTCTATTTCTTTATCCGTTGGGATAATAATTTTTTTATTAATTGCTTTTAGCGGCTGGTAAAAATTACCAAAATCATCTTTCTCTGGTTCATTTTCAAAGGTTCCTTTTTTAATAAGGTTCTTTGCCAAACGATCTTCCAAAGAATGATACGATATCACCACTAATCGACTGCCTGCTTCTAACACTTCCGTTGTTTGCCAAAGCATTTCTTTTAAAACGTCTACTTCTTCGTTCACTTCCATTCTCAAAGCTTGAAATACCTGAGACAAGTAACGATTTCTCTTCCCTTTAATACATGGATCAATCGCCGTTACAAAATCGCCAATTGTTCTTAAAGCAGTACCAGACGCTCTAGTCTGTACAATCAATTGTGCCAATGTTTTAGAATTTCGGACTTCGCCATACATTCCAAAAATATGTTGCAATTGTTCGGCATTGTACTTATTCAACACCTTTTCTGCTGTCAAATCTGCTCCTTGATTCATCCGCATATCCAACAAAGCATCAAAACGAAAAGAAAAGCCTCGATCTGCCGTATCAAACTGATGCGAAGACACGCCTAAATCGGCTAGCAAGCCATCGACCTTTCGGACCCCTTCCAATCTTAAAAAACGTTTTAGAAATCTAAAATTATGCGGAATCAACTTAAATCGTTCATCGTCGATTATATTATCCGCCGCGTCTGGGTCCTGATCAAAAGCGTACAAACGGCCTTTGGGTCCCAAGTTTTCTAAAATTAAAGCAGCATGTCCCCCTCCTCCAAAGGTGACATCTACATACGTGCCGTCTGGCTTTATATTTAACCCGTCAATGCTTTCTTGAAGCAATACGGGATTATGATAATTCAGTTCCTCCATCTTGACTTCCTCCGTTCAGACTTCCCATAACTTCTTCTGCCAAAGCATCAAAATCCATTGGTTCATCGTTTAATAAAGCTTCATAATTTTCTTTAGACCAAACTTCAATTTTATCGAAATAAGCAAACAAGATCAATTCTTTATCTGCTTGTGCATGGTCTAACATCGTTCGAGGAAACAACAATCTTGAATTACTATCTAATTCTAACTCAGTCGCTCCTCTAAAGAAATAACGGACAAAATCTCTATTCTTTTTTACGTATTGATTTAGTTTTTGAATATCTTTGGAGATGCTGTCCCAAGCTTGTCTTGGATACAGAACCAAACATTTTTCAAAACCTCGGTTTAAGACAAAGCCATCCTGCGCCAAATCACCCAGCTGTTTTAGCAAGGGAGATGGCAATCTTAGACGCCCTTTTGCGTCAATTTTGCAGCTGTATTCACCGAGAAATTGAATCATTAAACCTTTTTTGTTCGTTATTACAAATCAAAAATACCATTTTCTACCACTATTTACCACTTTCTACCACTTTTTGTAGAAAATAATTCCCACTATTTGTACTTTCTTTCAAAAAAGCACAAAAAAAAGGCACCTTAACACCTAGGTTAAGATGCCTCAAGCTCTTTATTCGTGGGCTATAGCAAATTATCTTTCACTTTTTCGATTACACTCTATTAAAAAGAAGAAAAAATTGCTTTTTCTTTCAAAAAAGCGGAAAAAAAAAGCACTTTTCCCAAAAAAAAAGAAAAAAGTGGGAAAAAAAACCAGCTCGTGGGAAAGAGTGGGAAAGCCTTCCGCTCAACTTTTGGGCAAGAACTATTTATAGGCGAATAAGTAGCTATTTTCGGTACTTACAACAAGCCTCTAAGTTGATACATTTCCAACCATAAAGAGCGTCCCGAAACATCTCCTTCTGACCATTTTTTGAGCCAATCCAACATAGAGCCACAGTGTTTCCAAGTACAGGATTGCCACCTTGTATTTTCATCTTTCAAATTCTCATCCAAGACATAAACAGCTCCATTGGGGTCTGCACAATCAATTAAAGAATAAATATCGGCTCCCCAATATAAAAACGGCAGCAATAAGGTGGACAATTCCCAATCCCAATCTTTAATCTTTGCATGATGCAAATCTTGGTAAGCTTGACTTAAGGTAATTTTTTTATTCCCCTCCATTTTTTCCAATAAAAAAAAGCCATAATCTGGCCCAAAATCGCCATTTCCCAAGCCTAGATACAATTGTTTGATCACAGAAGGCAATGTCAAGCCGAGCTTTTTTTCCAAATTTGTCAAATTATATTTGAGGGTGCTTTTTTCAAGTCCGTTGGTAGAACGGTTAAATTTTTGGCTCAAAAGAGCCACGACTTTTGCTTCTTCAGCCAAACTATTTTGTAGGCGAATCATTCGATTGTGTCCATTGATTTCAAACAATCTATACACCCTCCTTTCGTTGGACCAAGCGTCTTCTAAGGCAAAATGAACCCACTCTTTCACCTTTTGAGGCGAAGACAACAATTTGTCCGTACCATTTTGAATGATAGCCAAACCTTGTTCAGAGTCTACACTATTATAAATAGTGCATTCTATCGCATCCAGCCAAGTAAAGACCTTGACCTCCCAATGGTAATGTTGTTGTCCTATTATTATTGTGTTCATTCTCTTCATTTGACAATTTGTAGCTTTGATTTTTTTTTAAAGTTAGGATTCAGTTCGATCCGTTTTCCATTCTTCAAA
>CACVAQ010000045.1:0-4387 GCA_902727865.1 uncultured Aureispira sp.
TTTTGATTTATAATTAATAAAAAAATGAAAGCTTACATACAACATCGAGATACGAGTCAAGCCTTAAACATCAATTGCTACATTGCCTGTGAAGGTTTTCGTAGAATGGGTTTTGAAATTGTACATTTTAAAACCATCGAGGCGATTGAACACTTAGAGCAAGATGCCCTTGTTGTGGCAGGAATTGGAGACATCTACAAAGCGTTGGAACGACACGGGATTGAAGCCCCTAAACCGTTGGATTATCCGCTTTCGTTGCGCCAATTCTTAAAGCGTCCCTTAAAAGAATCGACCATTAATGCCATTGCTTCTACGCCTTCTGAATGGGGGCAGTTTGTGAAGCCAAAAGACTTTGCCAAGAAATTTACGGGACGTGTCGTGAACGGAACGACAGATTTAATTGGTTGTGGTGATCGTGCGATGGATGTTCCTGTTTGGGTTTCGGGTGCTATAGAAATTGAGGCCGAGTGGCGTTGTTTTGTTCGTTACAATCGAATTGTTGGGGTTCGTCCTTACAAAGGCGACTGGCGCAAACACTTTGACTATAAAGTGGTCGAAGCGATTCCTGAAGCCTATGAAAATGCTCCAAATGGCTATGCTTTTGATGTCGGTGTGACCAAAAAAGGCGAAACGATTCTGGTCGAAGCAAACGACGGGTTTAGCTTGGGTGCTTATGGCTTGTTTTATATTGATTATGCGAAGCTATTGTCTGCTCGATGGGCAGAATTGAAAGGGGTGGAAGATTATTGCAATTTTTAAAAAATTATAGTGAATCTTATTGGGAGAGTGCTTTGAATCGCCTATTTTTGAACGATTCTAATTTACATACACTACTCTAAGGAACAATAAAAAATATTAATCATGATATTATCCCCCAAACAAGTATTTGAACAATTGAAAGAAAAAGCGTTTCTATTGAGGTAGAAATGCCTTCTAAGAATAAAATCACCTTAGACGTTAGCGAATGGTATACTATAAAAAACAATCGCATTCAAGCACTACATGTCTACTTTGATACGCAAGCCTTTCGTCAAGAAATGAGCTAATAAATGCTTGCTCTAAATCAATGAGAACCTATTGACGGCATTGCACGCTTACTAATCCTTTATACTAGACCAGCACTGATTAAGAAAGTGGTTTAAACTATTACCACACGATTTGTCAAAGAACGAAAAAGATACTTTATTACATCTACTTAGAAGAACAAATAAATGACCGATCAAAAAAATAAGCCCCGCTTACACCCTCGTAACAAACATCAAGGACAATACGACTTCAAACAACTGGTCAAACACAACAGCGAGCTACAAGAGTTTATACTGCTAAATAAACAGGGAAATACTTCCATTGATTTTTTTAATCCAATGGCGGTCAAAGCCCTCAATAAAGCATTGTTAGGTTCTTATTATAATCTTCAAAACTGGAATATTCCTAAAGGCTACCTTTGCCCTCCTATTCCAGGACGGGCCGATTACATTCATTATGTTGCCGATTTGTTGGCTAATAATACCGCAAAAAATATTCCTAAAGGAAAAAAAGTTCGAGTACTAGATCTTGGTGTTGGTGCCAATTGCATCTACCCTATTCTGGGAGTCAAAGAGTATGGATGGTCCTTTGTTGGAACAGACATTAGCAAAGCAGCACTTAAAAATGCACACGATATTATTTTAAGTGAGCATAGCTTGCGGGCTAACATAGAGTTGCGCTGGCAAGCCAAATCGGAACAACTTTTTGAAGGCGTGGTCTCTGCCAAAGAGTATTTTGACGTTTCTATTTGTAATCCTCCTTTTCACAGCTCGGCAGCCGCAGCCGCAACAGGATCGCTTCGAAAATTAAAAAACTTAGGTCAAAAAGAAACACAGAAGCCAACCTTAAACTTTGGCGGGCAAGAACATGAGTTGTGGTGTGCTGGTGGAGAGTTACAGTTTCTCAACAATATGATTCTACAAAGCAAAAAATTTGCAAACTCTGTTGGCTGGTTCACCTCTTTAGTTTCTAAAGAAGCGCATTTAAAAACAGCGTACAAAACACTAAAAAAAGTGGGGATCACCGCACCTAAAACAATTCCGATGGGGCAAGGCAATAAAAAAAGCCGAATTTTAGCCTGGACCTTTAGGTAATCATCCATTTAGGCGATTCGTAAGACTTACTGTCCTAGTAAGCTTTTCACATCAAAATATTGCAAAAAAAAAGCTGCTTGTACGAATTACAAGCAGCTTTTGATATTTTGTAGGTTTATTAAACCACTATTTAAGGTCTGTTTTTGGGCGTTTATAAAACCCGTAAAACATTCTGTATAAAAAAATAGTGTTAAATAATTACATTGGCATATTTTGCATTGGCCTCGATAAATGCTCTACGTGGTGGCACTTCATCCCCCATTAACATAGAGAATGTTGCATCCGCAGATTCAAAGTCCTCAATAGTTGCTTGGCGCAAAGTACGAGAAACAGGGTCCATTGTCGTTTCCCACAATTGTTCTGCATTCATCTCTCCAAGTCCCTTATATCGTTGAATGCCTACATTTCCAGTTTTGTCACCTCCCAAAGAAGCGATTGCTTGATCACGGTCGGCATCATTCCAACAATAAATAGAACGTTTTCCTTTTTTCACTTGATACAACGGTGGTGCCGCAATATAAATGTATCCATTCTCGATGAGTGGACGCATATAACGGAAGAAGAACGTTAGAATTAAGGTAACGATATGACTTCCATCGACATCCGCATCACACATAATGATGATCTTGTGATAACGCAATTTTTCAATATTCAGCACCCGCTCTCCATCTTTTTCTTCGATGCGAACGCCCAATGCTGTAAACATATTTTTGATCTCTTCGTTTTCGTAGATTTTATATTCCAATGCTTTTTCTACATTCAAAATTTTACCTCTCAACGGCAAAATAGCTTGGAATTCACGATCACGACCTTGTTTGGCAGTACCACCCGCCGAATCTCCCTCTACTAAGTAGATTTCTGATTTTTCGGGGTCTTTAGAAGAACAATCTGCCAACTTTCCTGGAAGACCAGAACCCGTTAAGACATTCTTGCGCTGCACCATTTCACGTGCTTTGCTTGCAGCACTACGAGCTTTGGCAGCCAAGATAACTTTGTCCATCAACATTTTTGCAGCGGCAGGATTTTCTTCCAAGAAAATCTCTAAGGCATTCCGCACACAAGCCGAAACGATAGACGTTACTTCAGGGTTTCCTAATTCACCTTTGGTTTGTCCTTTAAACTGAGGTTCAGGAACTTTAACCGCTACAACAGCCGTTAGACCTTCTCTAAAATCCTCGCTTGATATTTTCACTTTTGCTTTTGCAAAAAGATCTTTTGATTCTCCATACTTCTTTAATACATGAGAAATTGCCCGTCGAAATCCATTGACATGCGTTCCACCTTCTACTGTATTAATATTATTTACATAAGAACGAAGCGTTTCACGATAAGAACGATTGTATTGGAAGGCAACTTCCACTTGTACATTATCTTGTTCTCCACGTACATGAACAGGAACATCAACGAGTACTTCCCGACCGTTCTGTTTGTCTATGTGTTGCACAAACTCCAACAAACCACCTTCTGAGAAGAACGTTTCGGTAGGATGCTCTCCTTTTTCGTCCGAGGTCCGCATGTCCTGCAAGGTCAAGTGCAGTCCTTTGTTCAAATAAGCTAGTTCTCGCAGACGTTTTGCCAACGTTTCGTAGCTATATTCCAACTCTGTAAAGATCGTTGGATCTGGTCTAAAAGTAATAATTGTCCCCGTAATGTCCGTGTCTCCAATAATATCCACCGATGTAGTTGGAATACCTTTAGAGTACGTTTGTGTAAAAATTTGACCTTCTCTATGTACTTCTGCACGAAGCATACTAGACAAAGCATTCACACAAGAAACCCCTACACCATGCAATCCACCAGAAACTTGATACGTTTGTTTGTCAAACTTACCACCAGCATGAAGCACCGTCATAACCACCTCTAAAGCTGATTTTTGGAGTTTTTTATGCATTCCAGTCGGAATACCACGACCATTATCTTTAACAGAAACAGAGTTATCTTCATTAATAACAGTGACAATGTGGCTACAATGTCCTGCCAAATGCTCATCAATCGAGTTATCTAAAACCTCATAAACAAGGTGATGTAACCCTTTTTCATCTGTGCTCCCAATATACATACCAGGGCGCAAGCGTACAGCTTCTAGACCTTCTAAGGCAGTAATATTATCTGCACTATATTGGCTATTATTTGTTGCTGTTTCCTCTTCGTTTATCTTATCATTTTCCATAGCTACAAAGATACGCAAAAATACCTAGACTAGGTAATATTTTAAGCATCAAAAATGAGCCTAAAAAAGGCTTTTTTTTGCATCTACTTACTTAGAT
>CACVAQ010000045.1:4487-7161 GCA_902727865.1 uncultured Aureispira sp.
TTGAATCTTGGACACGTAATGCTCCCATTTTGAGACTTTTTTTGTCAAAAAGGAATAATTTCTGACAAAAATGCCTTTTTATTCCATTGTGAAATAAAAAAAAGAAACAAATAAAAATTTTGATTCGTTCGTCTTTTCCCTATAAAATAAGGCTAGTTCTTATAAAAACAACTTCAAGAGATTTATTATAAGTAGCCAGCAAAACAAACATAAAAATCTAAAAACCAACCACTTAAACATAGGCACAATTATTGCCAAAGGTAAAATAGTTCTTCAAAAGACAATGCTTGTAGTTTTTTTAACTAAAACACAATCAATATTTACCTTAAAACAGCAGAGTTTTTTTTTATAAATTGCTGTTTTACAAGCTAAAACAAAGAAACATACTAAGGTAAATTCAGTACAAAGGCATTTTTTCTTTCAGTAGAAACCCCATTGGGTAATGCTACCGTACTATCCCCCGTTATGAAGCATCTATTTGCAGCATTGGCGATTTGTGTAGCAACGAGTACACAACAAATAGAAGCAGAAACTGCTTCTATTTCAGAAAAAAAATTAACCCCTGAGATGTTCGAGGATTTCCTCCCTGACTTTTCTATCATAAGCATTGAGCACGCTAGAGAATATGTTAAAAAAATATATCCTTATGCGATTAAAGTTCAAAGAGAGCAGTCCATCCCTGCTCCTATTACCATTGCGATGGCTTGCTTAGAAACAGGGTACGGTCGCAGTACTTATGCGCAAGAAAAAAACAACCACTTGGGCATACGAATGTACAAAAATGGAAAAGCGGGCTACAGAAATTTTTCCTCTGTAGAAAAGTGTTTTGAGTATTATATCAACATGCTGAACCTAGAACGCTATGCTCCTTTACAAGAAATCACACCAAATGATTTGCCTGGTTTTATACAAGGCTTCCAAGATTGTGGCTTTAATCATAGAGATGCCTATAGAGAAAAGTTAGCCACTATGATTGACTTTCTGCATTTAGAAGAATTAGAGTATCCTATAGCTTAATATCTTGAAATTCATCTATTTTATTCCAGTTGATTTTTGTAAGTTTAAGCTTACAAAAATCAGCTTTTTTTGTCTCCAATCACCATTCCAAGTCAAAACTCAAATCGCCACGAGCTTTTAAATACACCTCAAAATTGTGCTCGCTAATAAAAACTTCACTAACATTCACGTAATTAAACCGTCCTGTTAGCGTCCCCAGGTCCTCTGCTACACGAAAGAATTTAAGCTCCTCTTGAAGCTCTTTTAATTCATTAGAAATATCAAAACGTATATTTTCTTCGAGTTGTTTCATAATTTTAGGGTGCATCAACCACTCGCCTACTTTAAGAATAATGTTTTTAGATTCAGTCGTAAACTTCAAATCCTCTAGATAAACTTCCTGTTGAGGAACACTGTATTTGGGGATTCCAGAAAGGTACAAAACCGCTTTTAGTCGCTCATTTTTAACTTTTAGAACTTCTATCGCAACGGCGGCTCGATTTCCATTTGGATAAATAGAAACGTTGCCAATTGTATAACCGTGTTTAGCATAGTTTTTATCGACATAATCTTTCAGAAACGTTTGTACTTCTTTGGCGGCATAAGCGAGCGAAACACTCCCATTTACATAAACTCTTGTACCAGAAGGATAGCGACGAACCGCAAAATTTACGGTAGATGGTACAACGGTTTTAGGAGCTTTCTCAGACATCAAAACAACGGGTTTGCCTTGTATACCAATACAAAGCTCTAGTCGATTCTCGTCTCCCTTCCCGACACCATAGACAGGCGACACAAAGACTTGTTCTACTTTGGGTATCAACCAAATGCCCTTGCTTATTTCGTAGGCCTTGCCTAGTTGTTGAGCCGTCGTATTAATTTTTTCTTTGAAATTTAAGTAACCACTTGTTTGATCGCTGTTTAATACTCGTTGCAATTGCTGTGTAATGATTTTATTAATTTCCTTACTAATTCGCTTTTTAACAGGCTCCAAAATAGGGCGCAACAATTCTGGTAGATCAATATTTTTAATGGCTTGTGAAGAACATACTTTTTGGAATTTAATTCGAGCATCGTCCTCGTTTAATAGCACCTTTATTTCTGCGGATTCGGTTAATTCTATCTTGCCATTCAAGACCACCCGCACTTGCATGGGGCAATTTAAGTCCCCGTTTAATTGGAGATTTTCATTCAATAAGTTTGCCTCATTTCTCAAGACAACATTTGTTCTCGCATCTAATAAAACATCTGCATAAAAACGATCTCCTTCGAACCAAAAATCGTAGTTCGACAAATCTAACTCGTACGCCACTTTTGAGGAAACATAAAAATTTTTGTCCACCCATTTTAGCAATGGACTTGCCAGTTTGTCTAGAAAATTTTTGTCTGCTGCTTTCTTTTTACCTGATAACTTTAGTTTTAATTCTTTCGTCTTTCCTTTTAATATAGGATTTGGGAATTGTTGATAAAATGCCCGTTTTAAATCTTTAGACTTTAAAACCAAGGGAATCTGAACAATAGACCGTTCCAATTGAGGCAATTCAATAGGAAGTACCTTTTTAGGTATTCGCTCATTTTTGACTGGACAAGCAGTTAAGACTAAAGCAATAGCCACTAGAACAAAATACTGCACACACTTCATAAGCAACTATTTATTAAAAAAATATGGCAAAAAAAA
>CACVAQ010000045.1:7261-9697 GCA_902727865.1 uncultured Aureispira sp.
TATTAACTCCTATTAACAAAAAAAATGCCGATAAAAGAGCAGCGTTTCTACATCTTTTGACCTGAATCTTTCATGCTGAATTTCACATTAAAACAAGGCTTAAATAAACAGTCATTTGTTTTAATAGCAACATAAAAAAGTTATTACGTAAGATCAGTTATTAAAAAGGCAACTGCTCGACATCTACATTTCCTCCTGTTAAAATTAGACCGATTTTTTTTCCTTCAAAACGTTCTTTTTGTTGTAAAATAGCTGCCAAAGGCACAGCAGAAGAAGGCTCTACAATAATTTTCATTCGCTCCCAAATCAAACGCATTGCCGCTACAATTTCTTCTTCACTAACTGTAATCATATCGTGTACGTACTTGGTCATAATTTCAAAGGTTCGATCACTTAAATTCGTCAATAAACCATCCGCAATAGATTTTGCTCCCTTGTTAACCTGCTTAACTCCAGTTTTCAAAGAACGATAAGCCTCGTCTACTAGTTTGGGCTCTGCTCCTATGACGACTGCATTGGGCAATAAATAATGCGTACTTAATGCCGTTCCACTCATCAAACCACCACCACCAACAGGCGCCATTATAACCTCTAAACCAGATACTTCTTCAATCAACTCTTTGGCAACCGTTGCCTGTCCAGCTATAATATTATAATGATCATAAGAAGGAATGTAAGTTGCTCCTGTTTCTTGAACAATTTTATCTAAGGTCTCTTGTCTACTTGCCAAAGTAGGTTCGCAAATGACAACAGTTGCCCCATAATCCTTTGTGGCATTTTTTTTAATCTCAGGGGCACTACTAGGCATCACAACATAAGCCTTTATATCGTGCAATTGTGCCGTCAACGCTATTGCCTGAGCGTGATTCCCAGAGGAATGTGTCGCAATGCCCTTTGCTTTTTCCATTTTGCTCAAAGCCAAAGTAGCACAAGTTGCTCCACGGATTTTGAAGGCTCCAATTTTTTGAAAATTCTCACATTTAAAATAAATAGAAGCCCCCGTTATCTTATTAATACCCTCATTCGTCAATACAGGCGTTTGGTGGACATAAGGTTGGATGGCAAGCTGTGCCGCTTCAATTTGACGGAGGGTGGGAATACCTAGTATCTTTTCCATTTATTTAGACTTAGACGAGATAATTTATTTTTTAGTACATTTAAAAGAAGTGGAGGAGCTAAAATGGCAAACATCAAGCTATAGGTAGCCGATTTACCTTATTCTTATCAAGAAACCGTGCAAAAATAGAGTTAACGGCCTCATTGGTTCACCCTACTCTAAGACTCAACCGAGCTAATTTTGATCGCTAATTGTTTGTTATTTAATCGGCTTAAGCCCTAAAGTGTGGCTAATTAAAAGAATATCCTCGTTTGGAAAATCTTGTTCCAAGGCACTGGCGCAATAATCTGTTACCTCCCGCACAACCTCTTCCGTCCAAATAGTTGGCTCCAAAACTTTAAACAGACTGGTATATTCCACTACCAAGCCATAAAAGTCGGTCTTACTAACCGTTGAGGGAGAAATATGGCGGAAACTTGACTCAACATCCACAAAACCAGCACGCTTTATTAGCTTAGGCAAAAACAATGGACTTCTTGGGTGCGCCCCAGCTTTAAGGTAAACTTCCATTTCCTTTTGTCGAAAAAGCTGCCAAGTATGATTAGGGTTGTGGAGGGAGTCAACATAGTTCTCCGTTATAAACAAAACGCCTCCCTCTACCAAGTGCTTATAAGCCTCTCCTAAAAAAAACTCAATGTCATTCATGTGCTCAACCGATAAACGAGCCATGATCATATCATAGCCCGAAGAGGAAAACCCTTCCCCAAAATGGGTCTGCGAAAACGACAGATTTTCAAGAGAGTTATTATCCCCTGCAAGGGAAACAAGTCCCCCATTGACATCAATGCCTTCAAAAGTAATATCTTGATAGATGGATGCCAAGCCCTTTAAAAAAGTACCTTCCCCACAACCTACATCAAGCACTTTACGAATCGTATACTTTTGAACCAATGATTCAAAGTAAGGGTATTCAAACTTCCCAAACACCTTAATTTGGGCACGATAGGAATCTACAACCAAATTAGCCGCATCCTGAACATGAGTATTTACCTGTGTCATATTTATCTCTTTTTTTATTGTCACAATTTACGTAAAAGCCATAGTACAATTAAAAAATGGTTCTTTGCCCCCTTTTTGCCAATCCATAAAAAACAGCTTAGATTTGACTATTTTTTTTATAAATCGCAAGGTACTAAATACAGGGTGTAAAAAGTTATTAAATAGTGGGTAAGTATGGTATCAGACACTTTGAAAGTGTCTGACACCATACTTCAAGCCCCCTAACTATTCTTTAGGTATAATTATTTAATTTTTGATCTATTGAAACTTTTTACACCCTGTAATAAATAGCAAACAAAAATACTAACAGTCAAAACTTA
>CACVAQ010000046.1 GCA_902727865.1 uncultured Aureispira sp.
TTAATTTAGGTGTAGTAATAGATACACTAGACTTTTTAAGATTATAAATCTGAGTACAGGACAAAAAATAATTAATTACTATTTTACAGCTTAAATCTACCCAAAACTAGGATTAGATCGCTTCGCTTTTAGATCCTAGATCGCTTCGCTGTTAGATTTTAGACCCAATTGAGCCCTAATTGGGTCTAAAATCTAATATCTAAAAGCGGAGCGATCTAACATCTAATAAAATGCTAAGTAGATTCGATATTTTATTAGATAAAAAAACTTTTGTCCTGTACACAGATTATAAATATAAGAATTCAAGGGTTAAAAATTAACAAAAAAATTGTTTTAACTATTCCCTTACTCGTTTCAAGAGTACTTTTTGAGTATTAATTACCTTAAAACTAGTCACGGTATCCACATCAAAATCTTGCCCTTCATAAGTAGAATGGGTGTTAGAACTTAAAGGGAACGATGCAATTTCTACATGAATGTCATCGCCCACTTTTCGAGTAATACCATAAAGCCCTAAATTGCTGACCTCAAAATAATCATAGAACGCATCATCGAGTAATACACGGTCCAATAGGATGCCATTGTTTTCGTCCATAATGAAATGGTTCTTAGGCATTGAGTCATGTCGGAATAGGGCATAGTCTTTAATGATTTCCTTGCCTTTATACAAGGCTTTTGAATACCAATGCCAACGATTAGCGGTATCTGTTTTGCTAATAATAATGGTCATCGGCAGTTCCATTACTTTCCCTTTTTGGGCATTGAATAATTCTAAGTTGCCTTGGTATTTGCCCAACCAATCTTCTGGGAATTTAGTACTAGGCGGTTTTTTTTTAAGGTGCTTAGCGGATGGAGAGCAAGCTCCAAAAAGTAAACTAAAGGCTAAAAATAAGAAGACTACTAATTTCATTTGAGTTTGGTTTTTATTCGTAATGGTTGAAGGATTGAGGTGTACCCTGAAAGACATTCAGATCAACAGGACCTTTGATTCCTTTTCGGTGGCCACGATTGCTGAATTGCCAAAATTTCCAGCGTCTATTTTCTAATATAGGTTCCTTTTGAGTATCTCTAATCCATAAATCATAACTTGTCAAATTTTCTTTTAAGTAGACCGCATAAAAAGCATACGTCGTATATAAAATAGGGCGTTTTCCGTACTGTTTCTCTAGTAGGTCTAAGAATAGTTGTATCTCTTTGATGGCTTCTTGAACGGGTGGTTGTTTTTTGCAGCTGCCCAAAAATTCTAAATCTACCACAGGAGGTAAAGCGCGGTTGTCAATAGGAACAGCCGCCATAAAATTAGCCGCTTGTTCTGCGCCAGGTTTACAAAAAGAGTAAAAATGATACGCCCCTCTTCGAATGCCGACGTTCTTTGCCGCCTTCCAGTTGTATTGAAATTTGCGGTCCTTAAAATCGCCTCCTTCGGTTGCTTTCATAAAAACAAATTGCACTTTTCCCTCCTGTTTCAAGGCTTGCCAATCAATCGTTCCTTGGTGGTGAGAAATGTCAATTCCCTGAATCGGATAGCTTGTGCTATCGGGCGGAGTGGCATCTAGGTGGCAATTTGTTACTAAAAAAAATAGTAGCGGCAGTAGATAGTTAAATACGTGCATGAATGAGGAGTCTATTGGTTAAAAAATGGTGGAGTACAGGAATTAAAAACTAAGGCTTAGATCAGCTCACTTAGGAGTGCTTTTTTCGATACGTAGAAAATTATTATTTGTGTAAATATACGGGTACAAAAATTCTAATTGATAGTTTTATTTGCTTTTTATACCTAAATTTACTTTTGTAAGAAAATTTACCTTATTAAATTAAAAAAATACCACATGAAAAAATTAAATTTTTTGTTACTCTTAGCTTTGTTTTTTTGTTTTAATTCCATTGACTTAAACGCTCAAAATGTAAACATTCCTGATGCCAATTTTAAAACTTTTTTGATCGGAAATGAAACGATTAATACCAATGGGGATGAAGAAATACAAGAGAGCGAAGCCGTCGCTTTTATTGGAGGAATTCGTTGTCTTGACTTGGCTATAAAAGATTTGACAGGGATTGAGGCCTTTCCAAATATAACTTCTTTGTATTGTTCTAAAAATGAATTAACAAGCTTGGATTTAAGCCAAAATATAAAACTAAAAAAGTTGTACTGTGCTTCTAATTCTTTGAAGAACTTAGATCTTCTGAAACTGGTGCATTTGGAAATTTTGGCTTGTTATGAAAACGACTTGTCTAGTTTAGATGTAAGCCAAAATACAAAATTAAGACAATTAAGTTGTTCTGCTACTCAATTGGCAGACTTAGATGTAAGTCAGAATATAAATTTGAAAACGTTTGATTGTAATGGAAACCAGTTAACGACTCTAGATGTCAGTAAAAATGTAAATTTGGAACGTTTAGGTTGTTCAGAAAATGAATTGACAAGTGTAGATCTAAGTAACAATTTGAAGTTGAAATATTTCGAGTGTTATGATAATAAGTTGACGGATTTAGACCTAAGTAAGCAGCTGAATTTGAAGAGCTTATCCTGTGATGGGAATGAATTGACGACTTTAGAATTGAGCCAGAATGTAAATTTGAAGTCACTCGATTGTTATATGAACGAATTAACAAGTTTAGATGTCAGTAAAAATATAGCCTTGGAAGAAATAGATTGTTCCATTAATGCCTTAACCAGTTTGGATTTTAGTAATAATGTTAACTTGGAGAGGGTTGATTGTAGTGACAATCAGTTGGTTCGTCTAAATATGAAACATACGAATGTAGAGGAATTAAGTGCGAAAAAAAATAAGTTGACGTGCATAGAAGTAGACGATCCAGCTAAAACAAAAGAGAACGAAAACGTTATAGATGGAACGGCAAGTTTCAGCACAAGCTGCCCGAAGTAAATACTTAAAAATAGGAGGCGAAATAATTTTGCCTTCTATTTTTTTACCAAAAGGCACGTTGAAACAAGCGCATGACAAAAGCATTTTTTAGTGCAAGATTCGCAAAACCATTAATTAACCAAGGTCGATTGGCGATGGCTCTTTGGGTGAAATAATGCATCCGATGTTCCTTCCAAAGTTTATCGTAGACCATTTTATCGTAAGCTTTCATTGTTGTAGCAGAAAAGTCTTGCTGTTCAAAGCACTTTTTCGCTTGCCATCCCGCATAACGTCCAGAAATCATGGCTTGCCCAATGCCTTCTCCCGACAGAGGATCTATCAAGGAAGCCGCATCGCCACAGAGCATAAAACGATCGCCCGAAATTTTTACTTTTCTAGAGCCTAAAGGCAGCCCAAATCCTTTGGGCGAATCGACCTGTTCGGCTCCTTCAAAACGCTCCTTCAAATAAGGTGTTTCTTCTATAATTCGAATCAATTCTTTCCGTAAATTGATTTTTTTAGCACGAATCGCCTGAGAAACCATGCCTAAACCGACATTGACAAAACCATTAGGCAAAGGAAACATCCAAAAATAACCAGGCATGACATCTTCTAAATAATGCAACTCAAAGGTTTGATTTGGAATGCCTTTTACATTCTTATAATAGACCCGAACGGCCGCAGAATGATGCTTTAAATCGATCTTGTTTTCTGTTAATTGCTTGGCAACCACTCCTTGAGCGCCATCACAACCTACGATGATTTTACCTTCTAAAATTGCCCCATCTTTTAAGGTAACACTTGCTTTTTTAGCAGTCACCTGTACGTCAGAAACGGCTTTTCCAGTAAAGGTAGTTACCGTAGGTATTTTTTTAGCTTGTTCAAATAGAAAATGATCCAAGTGCATCCGCATAGAGATCACGCCTTTTTTAGGAAAGTTTAGATCAATTTTTTTTTGGTTGGGCGCAACAATTCGTAGCGTTCTTACGGTTTCTTTTTCTTTGAACTGCTCAAATGCTGCTTTGTGTTTTGGGTGAATCGTATTTAGGACATTCGGAACATAAGGTGCCACCGCATCGCCACAAATTTTATCCCTCGGAAAACCTTGTTTGTCAATTAAAGCAACCCGAAGACCAGAAGCTTCCAAAGCCAAGGCACAAGTACTTCCTGCTGGGCCTGCGCCACAAATTATAATATCAAAAGTAGTTGTCATAAGCTATGCGGGGTCCGTGTCGGTCTCTTTTATGGTTAGTAATAACGTTCCTTTAGCAATTGAGTTGCCCTCTGTTACCAAAATATTTTCAATAAAACCATCTTCTTGAGCGACAATTGTATTTTCCATTTTCATAGAAAGTAAGGTAATTAAGGCTTGTCCTTCTGTGACTTTTTGCCCGACTTTAACGTTTATATTTAGAACTTCGCTTGGCATCGGAGCGATGTAATCCCCTTTCGATTTTTCGGCTTCAATCGTCGGAAACTTAGCCACTAAACTTGTTTTTATACAGCCATAATTGGAATGATGGATATAATAAGCCTCTTCCGAGGTAGCGACATGAATTTGATGTTGCCAGCCATCGATCACAATAGACAAAGAAGGACCTTGAATGCGGACTAAGCTAACTTCATAACCTTGCGTTCCTATTTGTATATCAAAGCGCTCTTTTTTATAATTATAATGCAACAAAAAAGTAGTCGCTCCGATTTGATAAGTCGCCTGTTGTGCTTGGTAAAAGTTGCTTCGCCAGCCAGCCCCAAGACTAGGAATCAAAGTGCGTTCTTGCTGCCTTTGATGCCATTGATACAATAAAGTAGCCATCAAAGCAATGTTTTGACCTTCTTGTTGCTGTTGGTTAAAGGCTTCAAAATCAAACTCCTGTTCAATGAAATTCGTGTGGTACTTTCCTTCTTGAACAGCTTTGTTTTGTAGGAGTGCCAGTAAAAAGGCTTGGTTGGTCACCACTCCCATACATTTTAAGTGCCGCAGCGCATAGTGCATTTTTCGGATGGCCGCAGCGCGATGGGTTCCGTGGGCAATGATTTTAGCGAGCATTGGGTCATAATAAATGCCTACCTCAGAGCCACTTTTGACCCCTGTTTCATAGCGAAGCCCTTCTAGGTTTGGAGTTTCCCAATGGACAACCGTTCCAGTCGAAGGAAAGAAATTATTACTAGCATCCTCTGCATAAAGGCGACATTCGATGGCATAACCCGTACTTTGAATCGCTGCTTGTTCTAAAGGCAACCGCTGCCCTTCGGCAACTAATATTTGCCATTCGACCAAATCCAAACCTGTAATCATTTCCGTGACAGGATGCTCGACTTGCAGACGTGTATTTACTTCTAAAAAGAAAAATTCTTGCGCTTCGGTGAGTATAAATTCTACCGTTCCAGCATTGTCATAATCAATCGCTTTGGCCGCCAAAATAGCCGCATTTCCCATGGCTGTTCTAAGCGCATCGGATAGGCTAGGAGAAGGACTTTCCTCGATTATTTTTTGATAACGCCGTTGTATGCTACATTCTCGTTCTAACAAGTGTATGACATTCCCTTGTTGATCCCCAAAGATTTGAAATTCAATATGCCGCGCATTTTTAAAATAACGTTCTAAAATAACGACTGCATTGCCAAAGCTGTTTTGAGCCTCTTGTTGAGCCGCTAAAAGCGCCGCTTTAAAATCACGTTCTTGCGATACAATACGCATGCCCTTTCCCCCGCCACCAGCGATTGCCTTTATCAAAATAGGATAACCAATTTTGTTCGCTTCTTCAAGCAGAACTTCTAAGGATTGCTTGGCTCCTTGGTAGCCAGGAATGGTTGGAACGCCCTGCGATTGCATGATTGCCTTTGCGGTAGATTTTAGCCCCATCTTTTGGATGGCTTCGGCATTCGGGCCAATGAAAATGAAGCCTTCGGCTTTGCATCGAAGCGCAAAGTCTGCCTGTTCTGATAAAAAACCAAAACCAGGATGGATGGCATCTGCTTTGGTCTGCTTTGCCGCAGCAATAATTTTATCTTGTACTAAATAAGCTTCCTTGGCTGAGTTTCCGCCCAAAGCAATCGCTTCGTCCGCAGCTTGCACAAAAGGCAAATCCTTATCGGGATTGGCATAAACTGCAATACTTCGGATGCCCAAACGACGGCAGGTTTTTATGATTCTAGTAGCAATTTCGCCTCGGTTGGCGATTAAGATAGATTGTATCATGGTTGAATTTTTTAGCATTAAAGATTCGATTAAAAGGAGAAGAAGCCTTTGCGGCTACATTCTAAATACACCATAATCTTTTGTGCCTTCAATGGGCTGGTTGTGAATCGTCGCCAAACAAACGGCCAAGTAATTTCTGGTCTCTCTAGGGTCAATGACCCCATCGTCCCAGCCTTGGGAAGTAGCATACCAAGCGGTAGATGATTTTTCTACTTGTTGAATCATATATTGTCGCAATTGAACCGCCTGTTCCTCGTCGTATTCGATGCCTGCTTTTTTAGCGGCTGCTCGTTGTATAATTTCCATAACACCACTTAACTGTTGAGGCCCCATAACGGCAATTTTAGAATTGGGATAAGAGAACAAGAAGCGAGGTTGATAGGCTCGTCCATTCATCGCATAATTACCTGCGCCATAAGAAGCGCCAATCATAATGGTAATGCTCGGCACATCGCTGTTCGAAACCGCATTGAGCATTTTTGCACCATCTTTGATAATACCACCTTCTTCATAAGCCCGTCCAACCATAAAACCAGTCGTGTTTTGCAAGTAGAGCAATGGAATGTTATTTTGATTACAAAGTTGTATGAAATGCGTGGCTTTATTGGCTGCCTCGGATAAAATGACGCCATTGTTTGCAAGGATACCAATTTTATACCCATGTATTTCAGCATAGCCTGTAATCAAGGTAGCGCCATAGTTTGGCTTAAATTCAGAGAACCGAGAACCGTCCACAATCCGAGCGATTAATTCTCTAGCATCAATCGGTTTTCGAATATCGGCAGGAACAATGCCCAATAATTCTTCTGCATCGTACAAAGGCGGGTCCACCTTGTGCTTTGCAGGGGGGCTTGTATGGGGTGGTTTTAGTTGTTCAATTATTTCTCTAGCCAATCGAATGGCATCTTGTTCATTTTCGGCCAAATAATCCGACACCCCAGAAATACTACTGTGCATTTCTGCGCCCCCCAAGGCTTCATCGTCGGTGACTTCATTCGTCGCCATTTTGACTAGGGGAGGACCTGCTAAAAAAACCTTTGCTTTTTTCTTGACCATAATGGTATAATCCGACATGCCTGGAATGTAAGCCCCGCCAGCGGTACTGTTTCCAAAAACGACGGAAATGGTCGGAAAGCCTTTGCGAGATCGACGAGTGATTTCTCTGAAAATCGTTCCCCCATAGTTAAAAATTTGCTCTTGTTCGGGAAGGTTTGCCCCCGAAGATTCTACCAAATTAAGAACAGGCAAACCATTCTCCATTGCAATTTCGCTCATTCGAATACTTTTCTCTAAGGTTGCTTTGTCAATAGAACCGCCTCGATTACTACCTACATTTGCATTAAGCATACACAAACGCCCTGCAACCAAGCCAATACCACAAACGGCAGTGCCGCCAGGTCCAAAACCTTCTCCTTTTAGACCAATCAAAGGCAGTAATTCTAAGAAAAAGGAATCTTGATCTAAGAGCAATTCAATTCGCTCTCTAGCCAATAACTTATCGGCTTTGCGAGCTTTGGCAAGGTGTTTTTCTTTTCCTTGAAAGAGACTTTTTTGAAAATAGCCTTCTAGTTTTTCTACTAGCTTAGACATTTCTTCATAATTGTCTTGATAACTTTGAGCATTGGTATGAACAGCACTTTTGATTGGACGCATAGATTGGTTTTTTGATTAGTACCGCCTCAATTTAATTTTTTTTATCAAATGTTTGGCTTAATTTGTTCATCTTAAATGGCTTGATTCGCAATATTTTTTAAAAATAGAAGTTTAGGGGAAAATTAGAGTAAATTGAGCTGTTATAATTAGAATGATAATCGTTTCCTGAAACAGGAACGTGACGGCATGGCTAGTTCTAAGAACATTACAAGAATCCTACCTTTAATTACTCTTCAACACTTACTTATGAAAAGTCGTTTATTCTATTTGTACCTTACACTACATTTATTAGCTTGTAATTCTGCCTCCCAACCAATTGAAAAAACATGGATTAGTAAGTACCACCTTCATAATGAAGGAATAGGGGAGGAAGTTATTGCTTCTAATACTTTGAAAGGCTTGATTCGTTTTGATAAGGATAGTGTTGCCATCAGTAGTTTTCAATTTATGGATGTTGTTGAAAAAGAAGTAGAAAAATTCAAATATACGTTTTATGATACGAGCTTGATTTTATTTAATTTTAGTTCAAATGAAACGGATACGATACCTGTTTTGCTGAATGATTCTCAATTAATAGTACGAGTATCTCCTGAGATGGGGACTGTTTTTGAATCCCTACCAACTTATCACCAAGCTAAAGAGGCAGAAAAGTTAGTGAATTATTTGACTTCCTTTACCTATAAAATAGTCACCGATACTTTTGAGGTTTTTTATGAGTTTCAAAAAGACTATACGACATTTAGTACGACACCACATTTAAAACTTTTCATAAACGAGAAAGCGTATTGGAAGTGGAATCAATATGGAACAGAGCTCTTTCTAGAATTGGATGATTTTTATGGAAACGTGATGCATATTAAAGCCATAACGGAAAAAGAAATAATAGGTGTTATTTATGATAAGGAGGATCGAGAAATAATCTTAGAAAGGGTCTTGCCTCAAGATAAATTTGATCCGCTAGACCTTATTGGCGAATGGGAAGAAATTGTTGATTATCCCTTGCCGCCACCACCACCTCCGCCGCCTGTAGGCGTAAGGTATTATGACAAAGAGATATTAAAAATATCAGAAAATGAACTGATTAGACATCGAGATTTAGGCTCTGATACCGTTCAATGGCAAATGAATAGACTTAAAGACAAGTTGTTTATACCTAAATATTTTTATAGAATTGGTGCTTGGACGATAGAAAAATTAGACGATGAGCATTTAACCATCAAAAGAAAATGGATCTATTCTAGAGGTTTAGGTTTTCGGTGGGCAAGTAGAGATAGAGGGCAAGATCATTTAATCCAACACATTAAATTTAGAAAAATAAAAGTATCAGAATAGAATAATTTGTTTCTAGAACTATCAGAAACAGTAACAAATTGCTAGCTTTGTCTTTATCTAAAAAATCAACTAAATAGAATTCTTAAAAATGAAAAAAGCATATCACTTAAGTACTTGTAGTACCTGTAAACGCATTTTGTCAGAAATTGATACCACCGATTTTGAATTACAAGACCTAAAGAAAGAAGGCTTATCGGTAGAACAAGTGGAGGGCTTGGCAAAGCTATCTGGTTCGTATGAATCTTTGTTGAATAGAAGAGCAACCAAGTACAAAGAAATGGGCTTAAAAGACAAAGAATTGTCAGAGCAAGCATACAAAGATTTACTCTTGTCGCATTATACGTTTTTGAAACGCCCTGTGTTTGTTTTGGACGAAACTATTTTTGTTGGAAATGCTAAAAAGACCGTAGAAGCGTTAAAGGAACACTTGTCTTAATGGTCAGATCGTTGAAGTTTTAGAGTCGTTGTTTTTTATGCTCTAATCGGGTTGCTAATATCACCATAATATTTACTCAAATCATACCATCTTATGCTTCCAAA
Organism: uncultured Aureispira sp.; assembly: GCA_902727865.1. Taxonomy (GTDB): domain Bacteria; phylum Bacteroidota; class Bacteroidia; order Chitinophagales; family Saprospiraceae; genus Aureispira. Next base: position 9,595 of record CACVAQ010000046.1, read on the forward strand.
TAATAAAATCCAATACCCTTTAATGTGTTTTCTTTTTTTGCTAATCATAGGTTGTGGAGATTCTAGTAACAATAGCGAAGAATGCAAGTACAAACCGCC